>JAAZFP010000317.1 GCA_012511645.1 Microbacteriaceae bacterium | reverse complement strand
TGTCGTCACCTGATGGCGGGCGTCAATGGCTGCGACGCAGGCATCCCACCAGGCACCAGACGCACCGCCACCGTGCAACAACACGAGGGGGGCAGCCGCCCCTCGCGCATCAGCATTCGCCTGTGCCTCGGCAGGGCGCACCCGTGCACTCACCTGCGCACCCCGCACCGGCACACGCAGCGCCGAGCGTTCGCCAAGGCCGGCGCGCGAAAACCACAGCGGTTCGGCGGTCACACTCAACTTCCGAGATCTGCTGCAAGCAGCTCTCGGATGTTCGTGCGAAGCACCTTGCCCATGTCGTTGTACGGCAGCTCATCCACGCGAACAAAACGATCGGGAACCCGTGATGACCGCAAACGCGAACGAACGAACGCGGCGAGCTCCTCGTCTGACACTTCGGCATCACCTAAGACGAGCACCGCAACCGGCACCTCACCCCACTCAGAGTCGGGCTGTGCAACAACCGCGATATCGGCAACCGCAGCGTGCTCTCGAAGCACATCCTCGATTTCTCCGGGCGAGATGTTTTCACCCCCGCGCACAATCACATCATCCATGCGGCCGTGCAGGTAGAGATACCCGTCAGCGTCAAGCTCACCCTCATCGCGAGTGGCAAACCAGTCGTCTTCACCGCGGCCGGGCTGCCCCAGGTACCGGCCCGACACCTGTGGTCCACGCACCCAGATTTCCCCGGTTTCGCCGAGCTCCGCATCGGCGCCGTCGGCCTTCACCAGGCGCAGTTCGATACCCGGTACCGGCTTGCCAACCGACGTGATCCTTTTCGCGACCACTGGATCATCACTCGAGAATGCGGCTCGAATGTCGTCCGGCCCCAGCAGCGTGATCGTCGATGAGGTCTCGGTGAGACCATATGCATTCGCAAAGTCCACGTGTGGCAGCTGCACCAACGCCTGCTCGATGACATCCTTCGGCATGCGCCCGCCACCGTATGACAAACTGCGCAGCCGAGGCAGTGTGTCGGGCTCGGTGCACTCGTCGAGAATTCGCTGCAGCATGGTCGGCACCACCATGGCCTGCGTGACGCCTTGCTCACGGGCAAGTGTCACCCAATCGATGGCCGTGAAGTTCGCGAGGTACACCATCCTGCGCCCTGCGAAGAACGACGAGAGCACGGTCGCAAGCCCCGCAATATGGTACGGGGGAACACTCACCAGGATCGCCTCATCTTCTTCGGCCGAGCACAGCTCAACCGTCGAAAGAATGTACGAGCTCAGGTGGTCGTGCCCCAGCAGCGAAATCTTTGGCGGGCCAGTGGTGCCGCTGGTAAACAGCCAGTAGGCCGCCTCGGCAGACTCTTCACCCGCCAGGGCGCCCTCATCTGATGCTTCATTCAACACCTGTTCGATGAGGCTGTCACGATCGATCAGGGTTGCCTGTGCCGACGATGCCACCCGTGCAGCGTTGTCACCGTCCACCACCAAGAGGCAGCGTTCGAGCCGGTCGATCTGATCGAGCAGCATGGGGTCAGCGAGTCGGTAGTTCAACGGAACAAACGGCACACCCGCTTTCGCCGCGGCAAAGATCATGACGGGAAATGCTGCCGAGCTCGGAGCAAGCCAGCCCACGCGCGCCACACCGGACTGCACAATGCGGTGGGCCAGAGCGGTGCTGAGC
>JAAZFP010000316.1 GCA_012511645.1 Microbacteriaceae bacterium | reverse complement strand
GGGCTTCAACCCAGAGGCAGCAAAGCTCGCCGGTATCAACGTCAACCGCATTCGCACCAGCACCCTCGTGCTCGGCGGCTCGCTCTCGGCCCTCGCAGGGGCTCTGCTCACGAGCCGCCTGAATGCGGGCGACCCGACCGTTGGCCCCAGCTTCCTGCTGCCCGCGCTGACGGCCGTGTTTCTCGGGTCAACCCAGTTCAAGGGTGGTCGCTTCAACGTCTTCGGCACCATCGTTGCGATGTATGTGCTGGCAGTCGGCATCAAGGGCCTGCAGCTGGCCGGTTCTCCGCGCTGGGTCAACGATCTGTTCTACGGCCTTGCGCTGCTGCTCGCCGTCGCGCTGTCGCAGTGGGAGAACACCTCGCGTCGCGGCTCGGCAATTGACCGAGTCATCCGGGGTGTGTTCCGACGTGAACCGCGTGCCGCTCGCGAGACCGAATCTGCGGGGGAGTAGCCGCCGAGGGTCTAGGTGTCGAGCGTCCAGTCGTCGAGCACTCGCACCACGAGCGCACCGGGGTCGACCCGGCCGTGAGCTGCGAGCGCCATGCCGAAGTCGTCGCCGTCGAGCTGAATAGGCTCGGCGTGCGCGACTGACAGTGCGTAGGTTTCTGCCGTGAGATAGGTCACCGAGCGCGTGTCATTGATCAGGTCGATGACCTTGCGACCCGCTTTGCTCTTGCGCAGCACCCCGTTTTCCCAGCTGAGCTTGTGCCAGATTCTGAGCCACGAGAACGGCCCAAGCGGGCGCAGTGCGACGACGTCAAGCCTGCCGTCATCGAGCTGTGCGTCAGGAATGAGCAGCACGCCTCCGGGTAGCAGCCCGCAGTTGCCAATCATGACGGTGTAGACGGTGATCGACTTTAGTGTGTTGCCGTCAATGGAGTAGTGAATGGGCAGCGGTGAGTCTTTGATCATGCTGCGCATGCCTGCATCGACGTAGGCGAGCCAGCCGAGCCGCTTCTTTAACGAGGATCGAGTCGTGGTGATCATTCGAGCGTCGAGACCCATGCCGGCGAGCACGAGGAATACATGCTCGCTCTGGCTCTCATCGGGGCGAGTGATGGTGATGAGGCCCAGGTCAATGGCGCGATTGTGACCAACGAACGCTGCGCGCACGGCAGCATCCAGGTCGCTGAGCGGCATGCCGAGGTTGCGGGCCAGGAGGTTGCCCGTGCCCTGCGGCACAATCGCCAGGGGCACCCCTGACCCTCGCAGCGCCTCAGCGACCGCACGCACCGTGCCATCGCCACCCGAGGTGAGCACCACATTTGCCCCACCGTCAATCGCCGCCTTCGTCGCCGCGATCCCGGCGTCGTCCGCGTCGGTTTCGCGCCAGACCGTCGGCGCCCACCCCGCCTGTGCCTCGTGCTCAGCGACGAGTGAGCGGAGCGACGCGAGGTCGGTTTTCAACGGGTGGTAGACCACCGCGGCGTGAGGCAGAGACTGTGCCATGCCACTACGTTACCGCCCCGGCCCACACTCCCCGGCCATGCTCCAGGTGTCGCTGGCTAGACTGGTGGGGTGATTGATCCTCATCTGCTGCGCAACGACCCTGACACGATTCGGCGCTCACAGCGCGCCCGAGGCAATGACGAGTCATCGGTCGATGCTGCGATTGCCGCAGACGAGGCCCACCGCGCAGCGCTCAGCGAGTTCGAGACGCTGCGTGCCGAACAAAATCAGTTCGGCAAACAGGTGAAGGCCGCTGCGAAGGAGGAGAAGCCCGCGCTGATTCAGCAAGCGCAGCAACTCGCAGCTGGGGTGAAGGCTGCGGAGGCCCGTTCTCGTGAGGCGGAGGGGGCGTTCGAAGTCGCGCTCAGCCGCATCGAAAACCTGGTCATCGATGGCGTGCCCTCGGGTGGCGAAGAGAACTTTGTGACCCTCCGCGAGGTCGGTGAGGTGCCGAGCTTCGATTTCGAGCCCCGCGACCACCTCGAGCTCGGTGAACTGCTCGACGCAATCGACATGGAGCGCGGCGCAAAGGTGTCGGGCTCGCGTTTTTATTTCTTGAAGGGCATCGGCGCCCGGCTCGAGCTGGCGCTGATGAGTCTTGCGCTCGACCGTGCGCTCGCCGCAGGGTTTGTGCCGCTGATCCC
>JAAZFP010000315.1 GCA_012511645.1 Microbacteriaceae bacterium | reverse complement strand
GGGCTGTCCGTGAACGGCGTTGCGCCCTAGGCTGCCGTCACCCGCCGATCGTTGTACAGGGAGACCCCAGATCTACCGATCGACAACTCTAGATATCCAGACCACATACTTCCAGATTCAGCTTTCAACCAGACATACAGAGACACACAGATACAGACACAGAAAGCAGGCACCGTGACTGTTACTGCAGCCAGAGGGTTCCGCTCGGCAGGAATCGCCGTGGGCCTCAAGAGCACCGGCAAGCCAGATCTCGCGCTCGTCGTGAACGACGGGCCGCACCGGGCAAGCGCGGTGGTGTTTACCAGCAACCGCGCGCAGGCCAACCCCATTCTGTGGAGCCGCAAGGTCGCCGCACAGGGTACCGCGCGGGCGATTGTGTTGAATTCTGGAGGGGCGAACTGCTTCACCGGTGAGTTCGGGTATGAAACTACGAGACTCACCGCCGAAGCGGTCGCGCAAGCGCTGAACGCCGAAGCGGGACCTCCTGCTGGCCGTGGCGCTGCGGCGGCAAGTGCAGGCGGCGCCGAAGCGGCTGCCGGGGGCGGCACATCGGCGGGCGTCGTGCAGGCGAATGAGATCCTGGTCTGTTCGACGGGCCTCATTGGCACCGGTGACCAGCGCTTCCGCGACAAGATCGTTCACGGTATTCCGCAGTTGGCCGCAGCGCTGAGCAGTGACGATACCACTGCTGCAGCAGCGATCCTTACGACCGATTCCGTTGAGAAAACCGCAACGCATGTCAGCGACTCAGGCTGGACGATTGGGGCGATCGCGAAGGGTGCAGGCATGCTGGCCCCTGGGCTCGCCACGATGCTCGTGGTGATCACCACCGACGCCGTGCTCGATAATGATGCCCTCGACCGTGCGCTGCGCGCAGCTACGGCGACGAGTTTTGATCGGCTCGACAGCGACGGATGCATGTCGACCAATGACCAGGTTACGCTCATGTCGAGCGGTGCGAGCGAAGTCGCAGCTGACGAGGCAGAGTTCGCTGAAGCGCTTGCTGCCGTGTGCGACAGTCTCGCAGCGCAGTTGCAGGCAGATGCAGAAGGGGCAAGCCACGACATCGATATTGAGGTGCGCGGTGCCGCAAGCGTCGAAGACGCCGTCGAGGTGGGGCGCTCGGTCGCTCGCAACAACCTGTTCAAGGCGGCGATCTTTGGCAACGACCCAAACTGGGGTCGTGTGCTCGCAGCAATTGGCACCACACGCGCTGACTTCGACCCGTACGCAGCTGACGTGAGCTTCAATGGAGTGCGGCTGTGCCATGCTGGTGGCCCCGATCGGCCCGTTGACGAATGCGACCTCACCCCGCGGCGCACCCACGTGCTCATCGAGCTCTTCGCGGGTGAGCACACCGCCACCGTGCGCACAAACGACCTCACGCACGATTACGTGCACGAGAACTCGGCCTACTCGAGCTGATCACGAAAGCGAGCGACGATAGTGACGACGCACCAGGATGAGGCGGCCGAAAAGGCACGCGTGCTCATTGAATCCTTGCCGTGGTTGAAGAAATTCTGCGACGCAATCATGGTGATCAAATTCGGCGGTAACGCAATGATTGATGACGATCTCATGCGTGCCTTCGCTGAAGATGTGGTGTACTTGCGACTCGCCGGCATTCGACCTGTCGTGGTGCACGGGGGTGGCCCACAGATCAGTGATATGTTGCGCCGCCTCGAGATTGACAGCGAGTTCAAGGGCGGCTATCGGGTGACCACTCCCGAAGCGATGGATGTGGTGCGTATGGTGCTCACCGGCAAGGTGAACCCGGAACTCGTGGAGCAGATCAACGCTCATGGCCCCTTCGCCGCGGGCACCAGTGGTGAAGACGCTGGCCTGTTTGTCGGCGCCCGCCGCGAGCCGATCGAGGTAGACGGAGAGACCGTGGATCTCGGCCTTGTCGGCGACGTCGTTGAGGTGCGCACCGAGCCGGTGCTGACGATGCTGGAACAGGGGTTGATCCCGGTGATCGCCGGCATCGCCCCCGATAAGAACAGCCCCGGTGACTCGCTCAACATCAACGCTGACGCGGCCGCGGGCGCGCTTGCCACCGCGCTGGGCGCCGAGAAGCTCGTCATTCTGACCGATGTGGCAGGGCTCTATTCTGACTGGCCCAACCGTGACTCGCTCGTGTCGAGCATCACCGTGACCGAACTCGAAACGCTCTTGCCGAGCCTCGACTCGGGCATGATCCCGAAGATGCGCGCCTGTCTCGACGCTGTGCGTGGGGGAGTGTCGAAAGCGGCGATTATTGACGGTCGCGAACCGCATTCTGTGCTGCTTGAGATCTTCACCGACCAGGGCATCGGCACCGAGG
>JAAZFP010000314.1 GCA_012511645.1 Microbacteriaceae bacterium | reverse complement strand
GTTGCGTCTCGGCCTGAATCTCGGCCTGAGCCTCGGTCATGATGCGCTGCCTTCGTAGGTGGTGACCAGGCTGTTGCGCAGCTGGTGATGCTGCTCACGCTGCTAGGCGATGCGTGCGGTCGGGCGAGTGTACAGGTGGTCAAACATCTCGATCGGGTCGGTGGGGGTGAGCGCGACCACCTCTCGGCGCAGAGAGGAGGTGACCGTGGCGGCCCGCTCGGCAGCCCGCTGCTGCACCGACGCGAGATCAACGCCCTGACGCTCGAGATATCGTTCCACTCGAAGGATCGGGTCACGCTCGGCCCAAAGCTCGCTCTCGGCGGCGGCGCGGTATCTCGTCGGATCATCAGTCGTCGTGTGCGGGCCCATGCGGTAGGTGACCGCCTCGATAAACGTCGGTCCGAGCCCGTTTCTGCCGCGCTCGGCGGCGAGTCGCACCGCAGCGAGGGTCGCGAGGATGTCGTTGCCATCAACTCGATATGACGGAATGTCAAAGCCGAGCGCTCGCTGGGCGAGCGGATACTTCGCTTGCACCTCAACCGGTTCAGAAATGGCGTATCCGTTGTTCTGGCAGAAGAAGATCGCGGGAGCTGAGAACGTGCTTGCAAACACCAGTGCCTCGTTGACGTCGCCCTCGCTGGTCGCGCCGTCGCCGAAGCAAGCCATGGCCACATCATCCCGGCCCTGCATTTTTGCGGCCATCGCGAAGCCGGTCGCGTGCAGGGTCTGCGCGCCGATGATGATCTGCCAGTTGCCCACATGCAGCTCGTGCGGGTTCCAGCCCGCGGAGCTGTGGGTCTTCCAGGTCTTCATCCACTGGCTGAGCTCGGCCCCGCGCAGCAGGGGAGCGGCGTGCTCTCGATAGCTGCCAAAGATCCAGTCGGTGTGTCGAAGCCCTCGCACCGAGGCCACCTGTGCTGCCTCCTGGCCGAGCAGTGGCGGCCACAGCGCGAGCTCGCCCTGTCTCGTGAGCGCAAAGGCTTCCCGGTCAAACGCTCGCACCGTGACCATGTCGGAGTGGAGCTCGACGATACCTTCGGTGTCGATCTCGTCGAGAAATGGATCGAGCAGGCTGCTCTCCTGGCGGTGGCCGTGCGTCGTGAGCACGGTGATTGGTGCGCCCGGATCTCTCGCTTCTGTGGCATGTGGTTGAACGTCGATGGTCTGCATTTTTTGCCTCACAATCAGCACTGATCCCTTGAGCGTGAATGTACGCCGCTCGCGCAGACTGCGCAACTGATTGGAAAATTAGTGAGCGATCTGCTCAGTATTGTTTTGCATCTCTCTGTAGTATTGGTCACTATGAGAACCGTTGATGATTCTGACCGAAGCATTCTGCTCGCGCTGATCGACAAACCGCGATCGTCAATCGCAGCGCTCGCCGAGCGGTTGCGACTGGCGCGCAACACGGTGCAGGCGAGGCTTGGTTCGATGGAAGAGCGCGGGGTCTTGCGCAACTATGACCGTCGGGTGCACACCCCGGCGATTGGATACCCGCTCACCGTGTTCATGGCGACCCACGTTGATCAGCACAAGCTGGAGAGCGTAGCGGCTCGGCTGAAACACGTGCCCGAGATCATCCAGGCGCACGGCCTCGCTGGCCAGGCCGATATCCTGCTTCGCCTTGCCTGCAAAGACACCGATGATCTCTACCGCATCAATAAAACGGTGCTCGCGGTCGACGGGGTGGTGCGCACCGAGACGTGGCTCTCGGTTGGTGAACTCATTCCCTTCGATCTGTCGCGCATCCTGAGGCGCGACCGCGGCGAAGCCTCACCGCACGACGAGTCGCAGCAGTCACCCAGCGAGCACTAATCAAATTCATAGGAATGATCGGCACGCTTGAACCAGTAGAAAGGCGGCAGACACCGTGACCACACCTTCTGAATCAGCGCACCCCGCACAGCCCGAGCAGCCCGCACCAGCCGGCCAGCCTGAGGTTGAGACTACCCCCGCGGTTCCCGCTCAGCCGGCAGCAGCGCAGCTCACGCAACCGACGGTGCCACTGCCGGGCTCGGTGGCTCCCGCATCGGTCTCCCCGGCCCCTGCCGCGGGCGGCGTGCCCCCGTATCAGGGTGCACCCTCGGCACAGAACGCGTTTGGTGCGCCGTACACCTCGCAGCCCTCACAACCGCAGCAGTCGTACCAGCAGACACTGCCACAGCAGCCCCAACAGAAGAAGTCACGCGCCGGGATGCTGCTCGCAGGTATCGCTATTGGCGCGGTGGTTGGCGGCGTCGTCGGAGGCGGTGCGTCAGCGCTGGTCGTGGCGAATCAGCAGCAGCCCGCTGTGGTGCAGCCCAGCACAACCGGGTCGTTCACGCTGAACAACACTGATACGGCCACCGTCGTGTCAGGGGTGGCCCTTGCCGCCACCCCGAGCGTGGTCACCCTGCAGGTGTCAAGCAACACTGCCGCGGGCTCAGGCTCGGGTGTGATCTACAGCGAAGACGGCTACATCATCACGAACGCCCACGTTGTCACCCTCGACGGTAGCGCTGGCAGCAACCCCGACATTCGTGTGTGGCTGAGTGATGGCCGCATCCTCGACGGCACTCTCATTGGCACCGACCCCTTCGCCGACCTTGCGGTCGTGAAAGTTGAGGCCGACAATTTGGTCGCGGCTCCACTCGCAGACGCGAACGACATCAATGTGGGCGACCTCACCGTTGCGATCGGCGCACCGCTGAACCTTTCGAACACCGTCACCAGCGGTGTCGTTAGCGCGCTGCACCGTGGTATCACGGTGGGGAGCTCGATTATCCCTGATCAGCAGGATGAGAGTCTCGACGACGAGCCGAACCAGAGCGAAGAGTTTCCATGGTTCCGCTTCGGAGACCCAAACGAGACCCCGCAGCAGCAACAGCAGAGTCGGGGCGTTGCCACCCGGGTCACGCTGCCCGTGATTCAGACGGACGCGTCCATTAACCCGGGCAACTCCGGTGGCGCGCTGTTGAACGCCAATGCAGAACTGATCGGCATCAACGTGGCTATTGCCTCGAACAGTGGCGACTCGAGCACCGCCGGCAGTGACGGACTCGGCTTCGCGATCCCCGTGAACATGGTCACCCGTGTTGCTGATTCGCTGATCGCGGGTGAGCGACCCTCACACGGTCTGCTGGGCATCAACATCGGCAACTCAACCTCTGACACTGATGATGACCGAAACGTTGCCGGTGGTCTCGTGACCGCGGTGAACCGGGGCGGCCCAGCCGAAGCAGCCGGTCTCAAGGTGGGCGATGTGATCACCGCAGTGAACGGCATTCCCGCAGACTCGGGCACCACCGTCTCAGCGCTGATCCGCATGCAAGAGGGCGGCGACGACGTGACTCTCGACACCTCGCGCGGCGGTGTGCGCGGGCAGGTTGAGGTGACACTCGGCACCCTCGAGTGGTAAACAGCTGGACATCACGCCGCCAGTCACCCCGCACCTGTGCATGACATAGAGTAGCGGGGTGACTGGCGAGCGATTCCACTTCGCGAGCGGCAATATTGACAAGCTGCTCGCAGTGCCGAAGTACCTGCTCGCGTGGTTGGTTTCGTGGTTCGTGCCGCGACTTCCCAACCAATGGGTGTGTGGCAGCGGCATCGGATTCGGTGAGGGAGCGCTCGCGGTGGCGCGGGCGCTCACAGCCGAAGACCCCGAGGCTCGCGTCGTCTGGCTCGCCGGTGACGATGCTGAGGCTGCGCTCGCCGCAGCGGAGGGTTTTGAGGTGATCTCCCGTCGTGGCTGGGCTGGCTTTTGGGTCACTCTGCGCGCGGGCCAGCTCATCATCACCCACGGGCTCGGCGACGTGAATCGCTTCGGGGTATTTGGTGGCCGAGTCGTGAACCTGATCCACGGCGCACCGCTGAAGAAGCTGCACCTTGACTCATCGGTGACGACGCAGGTCGGCGGGCCGGCCCCGTTGCGGGCGCTGTTGCGCCGCATGTATCTGGCTGGCACACAACAGATCGCACTGTTCGTCGCGGGATCGGTTACTGCCGCCGAGCGGTTGCGTTCAGCATACCGGGTTGACCCGGGCAGGGTTCTCGTGCTCGGAGACCCGCGAGATGATGCGCTGTGCGAGCAGGCGAATGATCCTCGGGCCGCACAGGCCGCCCGCACCACCGTGCTCGAGCTGCTCGGTCTTGCGAGCGGCGGGATCGACGGGGCCGCATCTGCCTGGGGAGACCGCGTCGATGCTGTGAAGCTGGTGCTCTATGCGCCAACCTGGCGCGACGGGGCGCCAGACCCCGCGGTGCCATCGAGCGATGAGATCGCACTCATCCATGAGTCGCTCGAGCGCATGGGTGCGCACCTCGTGATTCGTTCGCACCCACTGGGAGGCGCAGCGTACGAAGCAGCGTTGGGGGAGCGGGTGCACCTGCTCGGCGCTGACCTCGTGCGCGATATCACCCCGGTGCTTGGCGCATTTGACAGCGTTATTACCGACTATTCATCGGTCGCACTCGATTTTTCGCTGCTGCATCGGCCACTTGTGTGGTTCGCGCCAGACCTCACCACCTACAGCCTCAGCCGCGGGCTCTATGAGCCGCTCGAAGTGACCGCTGCCGGTAAGGTGCAGCAGACCTGGCAGGCAACGCTCGCACGGCTCGAACAGGTGCTCGCCGACGGATCCATCGCGCGGCAGCTTGCCGAGGCAGACGCTCGCTCGCTCGCCGGGCGGTTTCACGCGCACCCTGAGGGTGGCGCGGCGCTGCGCGTCATCGCCGAGATTCGCAGGCTCGCGCTGCGCGACGATGAACGGATTCCGGCCAACGCCGTGTTCTTCGAGAGCTTCTATGGCAGGCAGGTGAGCTGCAACCCGCTCGCGCTCGACCGAGAGATCGCGGCGCGCTTCGCTGATCGGCCGCGCTTCTGGAGCGTCACCAGCGAGCGCACCGCAGTGCCCGAGGGGGCCACGCCGCTGCTCGTCGGATCACCCGACTGGTTCGCGGCCAGGCGCCTGGCGACGCTGCTCGTCGTCAATGACTGGCTCAGATATGGGTTTCGCCGGGGCAGACACCAGACGGTGCTGCAAACCTGGCATGGCACGATGCTCAAACGCCTCGCGCTTGCGCGCAGCGGCACGAGCCTGCGCACCCGCATCGCGGTGCACCGCGAGAGCCGCCGCTGGAGCCTGCTGCTGTCGCAGAACCCGCACTCGACCGAACAGTTTCGCACGAGCTATGCCTACCGGGGTGAGGTGCTCGAGCTGGGCTACCCGCGCGACGATCGCCTCGCTGATGCGGTGGCCGGCGGCGAGCGCATCGGGGTCGCGGTTGCCACCGCGAAGCGTGCCCTTGGGTTGTCGCCCGAGACGCGCGTGCTCGCCTATGTGCCCACATGGCGAGCCGAGGGGCAGCCGGTGAACACGATCAATGTGCACGAACTCGCTGAGCGCCTCGGTGACGAATGGACAGTGGTTGT
>JAAZFP010000313.1 GCA_012511645.1 Microbacteriaceae bacterium | reverse complement strand
GTCAACACTATTCTGGTGGTGAAGATCGCAGGCTACTCGGCTTGGCTGGTGCTGTTGTATCTCATCCCAATCGTGAATATCATTTTTGCGATTTTTGTTGCACTTCGTTTGGGCGAGCGCTTTGAGATGGGTGCCTTCTTCTCGCTTTTGTGGCTGTGGCTTTTCCCGATCATCGGTTTCTTCGTGCTAGGCTTTGGCCAGGCGCGCTATCAGCCTCGGTGAGCGACGCTCGCTCTGTGTGAGGCTCAGTCTCGCGGGGTGCGCCGGGAGAGAAACGCGTACTCATATTGACGCGAGGGCCGCGATTCGGCAGGTGTATATGGTGACAGCTCGCCGGACTCAGGTGGAGCAGAGGTGGTATGATTTTTCCATGCTGTTCGGCTCGCTTCTTCTTAGCTGCCGCGACGAGTCCTAGTTTCAGGCCTCCCTCGTCGCGGTGTTTGCGTTGGCTGAGCAAGAATCTAAGCGAGAGAGAACCCCATGAAGAACACGCAGCAGCCCTCTGGAATGCCAGTACATCGGTATCGCCCATATCACGAGATGCTTCAGGTCGATCTGCCAGACCGAACCTGGCCCGATAAGCGCATCACCGAAGCGCCTCGCTGGTGCGCAGTCGACCTTCGCGATGGGAACCAGGCGCTCATTGACCCAATGAGCCCCGAGCGCAAGCGAATCATGTTCGACCTGTTGGTCAAGATGGGATACAAAGAGATTGAGGTTGGTTTTCCATCGGCCAGCCAGACCGATTTCGATTTTGTTCGCCAGCTGATCGAAGAAAATGCGATTCCCGATGACGTCACCATTCAGGTGCTCACTCAGGCGCGAGAGCACCTGATCACTCGCACCTACGAGTCGCTCATCGGGGCCAAGCAGGCCATTGTTCACCTGTACAACAGCACGAGCGTGTTGCAGCGCGATGTGGTGTTCCGTGAAGACAAGGCGGGCATCAAGCAGATCGCGCTTGAGGGTGCCCGGCGCTGTGTGCAGAGTGAATCGATTTGCGAGGGCACCGAGATTTTCTATGAGTACTCGCCTGAGTCCTACACCGGCACAGAACTCGAATATGCACTCGAGGTGTGCAACGACATTCTCGAAATCTTTCAACCGACTGCAGAGCGCAAGGTCATCCTGAATCTTCCTGCCACCGTCGAAATGGCAACGCCGAATGTCTATGCAGATTCGATCGAGTGGATGAGCCGACACCTCAACCATCGCGAGAATGTGATCTTGTCACTGCACCCGCACAATGACCGCGGCACGGCAATCGCCGCCGCGGAACTCGGGTACATGGCGGGCGCAGATCGTATCGAGGGGTGTCTGTTCGGAAACGGAGAACGCACCGGCAACGTTGATCTGGTCGCGCTCGGCATTAATATGTTCACGCAGGGCATTGATCCTCAGATCGATTTCTCTCGTTTGGATGAGGTTCGCCGCACTGCTGAATACTGCAACCAGTTGCGTGTGCATGAGCGTAGTCCGTGGGCGGGAGACCTCGTGTACACTGCCTTCTCCGGGTCGCACCAGGATGCGATTAAGAAGGGTTTTGAGCGCATGGAAGCCGACGCGGCCGTGGCCGGTGTTGGCGTTGGGGACTTGGAGTGGGCTGTGCCATATCTCCCGGTCGATCCAAAGGATCTCGGGCGCTCGTATGAAGCCGTGATTCGGGTGAACTCTCAGTCGGGCAAAGGCGGTGTGGCCTATCTGCTCAAGACAGACCACTCACTCGATTTGCCCCGGCGGCTGCAAATTGAGTTCAGTGCGGTGGTGCAAGGTCTGACTGATAGTGAGGGCGGTGAGGTCTCGAGCGACGAGATCTGGCGCATTTTCCAAGACGAGTTTCTGCCAACTGCGGACGCATCGTTCGAACGCTGGGGGAGATACGAACTTACCCGCACGCAATCAACGAGCGCAGGTGACGGCACCACTGAGCTCACCGTTGACTATCGTGACGGTGAAGTAGTCGGCGAGATGACTGCATCGGGCAATGGCCCGGTTGACGCATTCCTGAATGCGTTGAATTCCGGCGGTCATCAGGTGACGCTCTACGACTACGTTGAGCATTCGATGGGCGGCGGCAGTGATGCGGTAGCGGCAGCCTATGTGGATCTCGAGGTGGATGGTCACCGGCTGTGGGGAGTGGGCATCGACCCTGACACCACCCGTGCAACACTGAAGGCGATTGTCTCGGCAGTCAACCGTGCGGTGCGGGCGAATGAAGGCGTTCCAGCTGAGGCGTCCTCGGCGGTCTAACGCTCAGGGGCAGGCTTCGTCGACCCATTCGTAACTTTGTTCGAATGGGCGGCGT
>JAAZFP010000312.1 GCA_012511645.1 Microbacteriaceae bacterium | reverse complement strand
GCTGCGGTTGAGGCCAAGCTCGGTCAGCATCGCGTGCACCGCGCTTCTGGCCTCGAGGGCCTCGGTCTGCGCGCCGAGTACGCGCTGGTGCACGCGCTGGGTAATCTGCACGAACCGCACCTCACGGTGCAGCACGATGAGGGGCACGTCATGCGCATCGCACGAGGCCATCATTTCGCCGGGCGGGTCATCAAGGCCTCGACCGAGTTCGAGCGCGATCGCGGCGATGCCCGCCTCGATCAGCTTCTCTGTGAAGCCGGCCTGTTCGTGAGGATCCCTCGGCCAGGCCGTGGCGGTCATGAGTACGAGCTCACCGCCGTCGACCGATCCCGCGATGCCGGCATCGGAGGCGACGTGGGCCCAGCGAACCCTGCGCTGGAGGCCCGCTGCTCCCGCCGCGAGTTCGGGCGCTCCCGCCTGCATCTCGGGGAGCGCGAGCACCTCGGCGACCGTGGGTAGTGGAGACTCGTGTGAGGCCATGGCTCAAGGCTACAGTCCTCTCGGACATTCTGTCCGAAAATTCACGAAAGTGCGGATACTCTGCACGAGCGTGAGTTATGCATCCCTTGAAATACTTGAAACCACGGCCGTCATTCACGGCCAGACATTTTGACCAACTGTGCGAGTTGAATCATCGGCATCTCGACGGGACACCCCGCACAGGCTTCCACGCACGACCACACAAACACACAAGGAGCAGCCCCATGGCACGCATTCCGCACGTCATCGCCGGTGAAAAGGTCACCGACGCAGAGCGCACCCAGCCGGTCTTCAACCCCGCCACCGGCGAGGTGCAGCACGAGCTCAGCATCGCTGGTACTCAGACCGTCGAGCAGGCGATCGACGCCGCCGCAGCCGCACTGCCGATGTGGCGCTCGACGAGCCTCACGAAGCGTGCCGACGTGTTCTTCAACCTGCGCCAGCTGCTCAAGCAGCGCACCCCAGAGCTCGCCGCGATTGTCACGAGCGAGCACGGCAAGGTACTGAGCGACGCTGCCGGCGAAATCGCTCGCGGTCTTGAGAACGTTGAGTTCGCGTCTGGCCTGCTGCACCTGCTGAAGGGCGAGCGCGACGAGCAGGTCTCGACCGGCGTTGACGTGCACTCGGTGAAGCAGCCCGTCGGTGTGGTCGCGGCGATCACCCCGTTCAACTTCCCCGTCATGGTTCCGCTGTGGATGATCGCGAGCGCAATCGCGTGCGGCAACACCGTCGTGCTGAAGCCGAGCGAGCGCGATCCGAGCGCCTCGGTGTTCATCGCCGACCTGTTCCGCGAGGCCGGTCTGCCCGACGGTGTGCTGAATGTCGTACACGGTGACAAGGTTGCCGTTGACACGCTGCTCGACAGCCCCAAGGTGAAGGCGATAAGCTTCGTTGGGTCGACCACGATTGCCAAGTACATTTACGAGCGTGCGGCTGCCAACGGCAAGCGCGTGCAGGCGCTCGGCGGCGCGAAGAACCACATGATCGTCATGCCCGACGCCGACCTCGACATGGCCGCAGACGCCGCCGTCTCGGCAGCCTACGGCTCGGCCGGCGAGCGCTGTATGGCGGTCTCGGTGGTCGTCGCCGTCGGCGGCGTCGGCGATGTGCTTGTCTCAAAGATCAAGGAGCGCATGGAGAAGCTCGTGATCGGCGACGGCACCGATCCCGCGAGCGAGATGGGCCCGCTCATCACCGCTGAGGCTCGCGACCGCGTGGAATCGTATGTCGCTGGCGCCGAGGCCGAGGGTGCGACCGTGGTCGTTGACGGTCGTGAGGCGCAGTTCGAGGGCGGCGGCTTCTTCACCGGCGTCTCGCTGATCGACCATGTGAAGACTGACAGCAAGGTGTACCTCGACGAGATCTTCGGCCCCGTGCTCGGCGTCGTGCGCGTCGACACCTACGACGAGGGCGTGCAGCTGATCAACGACCACCAGTTCGGTAATGGCACCGCGATCTTCACCCGCGACGGTGGTCTCGCCCGCCAGTTCGAATTCGAGGTCGAGGCCGGTATGGTGGGCATCAACGTGCCGATCCCCGTGCCTGTCGGCTCGTTCTCGTTCGGTGGGTGGAAAGATTCGCTCTTCGGTGACTCGCACATTTACGGTCCTGAGTCGGTTCACTTCTACACCCGTTCGAAGGTCATCACGACCCGCTGGCCGAACCCCGATCAGTCAAAGGTTGACCTCGGCTTCCCGAGCAACAGCTAACGCGGCGCCCGCAGAAACTGGAGAACACAGATGAGTGACTACATCGATTTGAACGGTGAAGCGCAGAGCTTCGGCGACACCGACGCGCAGCGTCAGGTGCGCGAGAATGATCGCGGCTATGTCTTCCACTCGTGGTCAGCGCAGGATCAGATCAACCCGCTGCCCATCGCCAAGGGCGAGGGTGTGCGCATGTGGGACTACGACGGCAAGGAATACCTCGACTTCTCGTCGCAGCTGGTCTACCTGAACCTCGGCCACGGTCACCCCAAGCTCGTGAAGGCGATCCAAGATCAGGCCGCTCGCCTGGCCACGATTCAGCCCGCGTTCGCGAACGATGCTCGCAGCGAGCTTGCAAAGCGCATCGTCGAGCGCTCGTTTGACGGCGCCCGCTCGGTGTTCTTCACCAACGGCGGCGCTGAGGCGATCGAGTATGCGGTGCGCCTGGCACGCCAGTC
>JAAZFP010000311.1 GCA_012511645.1 Microbacteriaceae bacterium | reverse complement strand
CCTGCCCATTGGCTACCATGTCGACGATCGGCTCGCGCGCGCCGAGGCCGACCCCGAAGGCTTCACCCGTGACGCCCAGGCCTCCATGGCCGCGCACGTGCAGGCAATGGTCGAGTTCCAGGATGCGGGCGCTGAAGTCTTCGACTACGGCAACTCCATCCGTGACGAGGCTCGCAAGGGCGGCTACGATCGCGCATTCGAGTTTCCCGGGTTCGTGCCTGCCTACATTCGCCCGCTCTTCTGCGAGGGTCTCGGCCCATTCCGCTGGGCCGCGCTCTCAGGTGACCCCGAAGACATTCGCGTGACCGACGAAGCCCTCAAAGAGCTCTTCCCCGAAAACACGCACCTCCACAACTGGCTCGATGCGGCCGCCGATCGCGTGGAATTCGAGGGGCTGCCCGCCCGAATCTGCTGGCTCGGCTACGGTGAACGCCACCAGGCCGGCCTGCTCTTCAACCGCCTCGTTGCCGAGGGCAAGGTGAAAGCCCCGATCGTGATCGGCCGCGACCACCTCGACTCGGGCTCGGTCGCCTCGCCCTACCGCGAGACCGAGGCGATGGCCGACGGCTCAGACGCAATCGCCGACTGGCCCCTGCTCAACGCCCTCACCGCGGCATCATCGGGTGCCACCTGGGTCTCCATTCACCATGGCGGCGGCGTCGGCATCGGCCGCTCCATTCACACCGGCCAAGTCTCGGTCGCCGACGGCACCGAACTCGCCGCCCAAAAGCTTGAGCGCCTGCTCACCAATGACCCCGGGATGGGCGTGATTCGTCACGCCGACGCCGGGTACCAGCGGGCCGTCGATGTTGCCGCCGAGCGCGGGGTGCGGGTGCCCGTGACCCCGACCATTCGCAATACTGAGCAGCCCTGGTAGGGGGTCGGTGCGGGTGCGGGTGTTGCAATTTCAGCACGACGTTGCGCTTGAAAAATGTGCAAGATCGCACATTCTTCAATCTCAAAAGTGCCAAAATTGCAACACCCGCACCCGCACTTGCGTAAGTGCGCACAGACCCAGCTGCCAAAAGCGCCAGAATCGGAAATCTCACCGCCGCGCGCCAGCTTCTGGGTAATGCCAAAATTGCAACATCCGCACCTGCTCAATCTCATCAAGGTGTGACGCCTTTGGAAAGGGAGTTCAATGGCTCGAACACTGCTGATTGACCATATTGGTGAACTGACGACGAACGACGAGACCGTCGGCGAGGGCATCGGTGGTCGTATCGCCGACGCCGCTGTTGTGATTGAGGGCGATCACATCGCGTGGGTAGGCCGAGCCTCCGAGGCCCCAGCAGCCGATGAACGGTTTGACGCCGAGGGGCGCGCGGTGCTGCCCGGGTGGGTCGACTCACACACCCACATGGTGTTTGCCGGTGACCGCACCGCCGAGTTCGAAGCGCGCATGGCGGGCGAGGCGTATGCCGCAGGTGGCATCAACGTCACGGTGAATGCGACGCGAACCGCTTCGGACGAGGCGCTTGCTTCGAACTTGAATCGTCTGGTTGCCGAAGGGGCGAGGGGTGGCACGACCACCTTTGAGACGAAGACTGGCTACGGGCTGACGACCGATGACGAGGTGCGCAGCGCGAAGATCGCGGGCGAGCAGGTCGATGCGGTCACATTCCTCGGCGCGCATGTCGTGCCGACCGGCATGAGCGAGGGCGACTATCTCGACCTCGTGACCGGCCCGATGCTCGAGGCGGTTGCACCTTTCGTGAGTGCGGTCGATGTGTTTTGCGAAACCGGTGCATTTGAAGCTGAAGCCTCGGCTCGGGTGCTAGAGGCCGCGGCGGCCTACGGGCTCGCGACCCGTGTACATGGCAACCAGCTTGGTCACGGCCCCGGGGTGCAGCTCGCGGTGCAGCACGGATCGCTAAGCGTGGATCACCTCGGCTTCCTCGCCGACGCAGACATCGCGGCGCTCGCCGGCTCGTGGGGCACGACGGGGGAGCGCCGTGGCACTGTTGCCACCGTGCTGCCCGCCTGCGATCTGTCGACGCGCATGCCGTTCGCTCCCGCTCGGGCGCTACTCGACGCCGGTGCGGTCGTTGCGATTGCCTCGAACTGCAACCCGGGCACCTCGTACACCAGTTCGATGGGGTTCTGCGTTGCCACCGCGGTGCTGCAGATGGGACTCACTGTGCAAGAGGCCGTTCGCGCAGCCACGCTTGGGGGAGCGATTGCGCTCGGCATGCACGAAGACGGCTGGGTTGATCCTCGTGGCAACGCGCAGCCCTCCGTCGGGCAGGTTCGAGTCGGCGCGCGGGCAGACCTGCAGCTGCTCGACGCGCCATCGGTCACGCACCTTGCCTACCGCCCCGGCATGCCGCTCACGGCAGCCGTGTGGAAGGCAGGCGAACGCATCGCGTAACAGCGCCTGCCGGGCATGGGAGGCGCGCCCGACTCGAATCTCCAGCTTCTCTTCGCTGCTCACGCTGGCAGCTTGGGTGCATTCAAAAGATACATTGCTGTGTTGTAGTAGTTGGGTCTTGGCGAGGTGGGACGAGTCTTGGTCGCCCGTCGCGGTCAGGTACTCTGGTGGCGGTTGGAGGTGAGCGTCGTGGAGAAGCGTTGGGCGTCGATCAAGCTCACTTTGCTGTTGCTGTATTTGGGCGTGTTGCCGTTAACTCCTGATGTCCCGCTTCCGTTCGCGTTCGCGCTGTTGGCGATCGCGCTCGTCACTGCGGTTCCGCTCATTCTGCGATTCGCGCGCACCCTGTCCCAGCGGTTCTTCACGCCTGGTCAACCGTCGATTGTTCGCTCGGCGCCGCCGGGTGCTTGGCAACTGCTTCGCCCGGTCGCTCCCGGCACACGGGGGACGGTGCGTTCGCGTGCACCGTCGAGCCTGCTGGCTGCCCGCGGCTAAGCAGCTCGACCCTCGCTCGCTCGTTCATGAGCGCTGAACATTCGTCGCGCTGCCGTGGGTGGCTTCGGTCAGTCCCGAATGCCCGCACGCGACCAAAGGTGAACTGTGCACCCCAAAGATTCTCGATCAAACGACCTCTCGGCTCTTCACTCTTCGACGACCAAAAATGCCACCGACCCCGTACATGTCTTGTCACCATACGTTGACGCAGACGCGGTGAGCGTGACGGCCAATGACGCACTCTTGCTCCCACCGACAACGCTCCAGGCAGTTCCAGGCCAGGTTGTCGCATTGCGAGGCGAGAATGGGTCTGGAAAGACGACGCTCCTGCGAGCCTTGGCAGGCCGCATTAAACCGACAACGGGCACGATTCATGTGAGTGGCCAGCCGGTAAATGAACGCGACCCCGAGTTCCGGCGCAGGGTGGCGGTCATGATCGGATTGCCACCAATGGCATCTGATCTGACGGTGTTTGACCATGTCGCGCTCGTGTCCTCGACCTGGGAGCGGAGCCCTGGCTCGGTGGAAGCTGTGACCCGCCGTGTGCTCGATGAGTTCGGTCTCACCGAACTCGGGACACGGTTTCCGCATGAGCTTTCCTCCGGGCAGACCCAGGTCTTCGGACTTGCGCTGGTCTTCGTGCGCCCCTTCGAGGTGCTCCTTCTCGACGAGCCCGAGCAACGACTTGACCCTGGTCGGGTCGAGCTTCTGGCGCATACGATGCTGTCTCGTCGAGCGGCCGGGGCAACGATCATCGCGGCCACACACAGCAGCACTCTCGCAGATCGCACCGCGGATCTCACCGTCACCCTCGGAACACACGCATGAGCGCCTCACAGTTGTCGGCGGCACGGACCATCTGGCGAGCGGGAAGAGAACGCTCTGGCGGAGACAGGGCCTACGCGCTCTACGCCTTCCTCTTGGTCGCCGTGATCGTGATCGTGCCCCTTGTCCATGCTCTGTGGGTGATCGCGATCAGCCCGGCCGGGCTTGCTGTCCTGACCTCCGCGGACGCTTCCGCCGCGGTGTCGCTGATTGCAGCTGTGCTCTGGGCTGGGGCGTTGCTAGCGGGGCAGTAGCGAGGTCCTGCGCTCTTGCCGCCGTTCCT
>JAAZFP010000310.1 GCA_012511645.1 Microbacteriaceae bacterium | reverse complement strand
TGATCACCTGATCCTTGAACGCGGGATCCGCAAGGTCTGCCCAATCTGCGGGGACCTCGGGGGCGACGTTGGTGTTCACCACAAGCGCGAGCGCAGAACCATCACGCCCGATGAAGCCGTCGCCTACCCAATCCGGGTGCACCGAATCGGTGAACTGCGGGGCGTAGTCGAGAAGCCGCCCATCTGCAGCATATGCTGCAGCCGGCGACCAGGATGCCAGATAGACGACGTCGGCCTGCGGGTTCTCCCACTCGGCATCGAGCTTCGCGGTGATCTTGCCGGTCGTGTCGGCGAAGATGTCAACAGTGACGCCGGTGGCATCACTGAACTCTTCAATCAGCGTGTCATTAAGGCCCTGCGGATTTGCCGCGTACAGGGTGAGGCTGCCCTCGAGCCCTTCGGGCGCGACCCAGCTGATGTCGGTGACGCTCGGAGCCGCTGACTCTTCGCCACCGTTCTCATCATTTGGCACCGATCCGCATGCCGAGAGAGCGGCGATGGCCGCACCCGCGAGTGCGATGCCGACCAGGGAACGAAATGACCGATTCATGTGTGTGCTTTCTTCAGTATCGACTGGGCGAAAGCGTCCAGTCTGTGAGCATTCAGGATGTGGGCGCGAGCGCCCGCTGTGTGCGGCAGGGAATGCCGCACACCCCGTAACCCCGGCGGGTTACGGAGCGTGGGGTAAGCGAATGAGGTGTCGTTCAGCAATCGTGAGTGTCACCTCGGTGCCGGGCTCGATCCGCTCAGCGTGATCGAGCGACCATGGCGTCTCAGCACCCGCAACTTCGCACGTAACCGAGTACGAGCCGCCCGTGTAGGCGCAGGCGGTGACGATGCCTCGTACAACCACCGCGCTCTCAGCCACTCCGCTCCCATTCGCGTTGACAGCCACGTATTCGGGGCGCACTCCCCGCACCTCACTGTTGTGAGCCGTCGGGGGTAGCCAATTGCATCGGCCGATAAAGCCGGCGACAAAGCGATCGGCAGGCATTAGGTACAGTTCCTCGGGGCTCGAGAGCTGCCGCACGACGCCTCGTTCGAGCACCGCGATGCGGTCTGACATCGCCATCGCTTCGGCCTGGTCATGAGTGACATAGATCGTCGTGAGACCAAGCCTGGTGGTGAGCCTACGCAGCTCGTCTCGGAGCTGAAGCCTCAGCGCAGCATCGAGCGCCGAAAAGGGTTCGTCCATAAGCAGAATCCCGGGGCGAGCGACGATAGCCCGGGCGATTGCTACTCGCTGTTGCTGCCCGCCAGAGAGCTGATGTGGGAATTTGCTTCCAAACTGGGCGAGACTGACGAGCTCAAGTGCCTCGGTGACGCGACGTTCCACCTCGTTCTTCGGTGTGCGTGCCACCCGAAGCGGAAACGCGACGTTCTCTGAGGCAGTCAGGTGAGGCCAGAGCGCGAGGTCTTGAAACACCATCCCGAGTCGCCTAAGACGGGGCGGCACTATAGTGCGTTCGGCTGCGTCATAGACGAGCCGATCACCAAAGCGGATTCTGCCGCGCTGCGGAGTCTCAAGCCCGGCCACGCACCGGAGCAGGGTTGATTTTCCGCACCCAGACGGGCCGAGCACACTGACGAACTCCCCCGCTCGCACATCAAGATCCGTCGGGTGCAGGCCGCTATTGTCGTGAAAGAGTCTTGTGAGGCCTCGGATCTCGATGGCCTCTCCCGTGGGTTCAGAAGTAGCCTGTTCGTGTTCTCCGCGACTCGCAGTATCGCCGACCACAACCGGAAGTATCTCGTCGAAGCTGAGTCCTCTCCGTTGTTCTTCAGTTGCAGTCTTTACGGGCATGCAAGCAACGCTAAAGACTGTAAGAGAACTGGAAAAGTGTAGTTCGTGAACCCAGAATGAATGCGAGGTAGCATTACCCTTAATTAGGTGAGTGCTCGAATGTGGTTCCGCACGGGCTGGGGGCGGCGGGTGGGCTCGGTGATCGTGGCGGGCGGGGAAGAAGCGAGTCGACGCTGAGAGGAATCGGAAGCGATTGAACGCCGTTTCATTCGGAAGGCCTCGACCCGTGCCTCGGCGTCATCAATTGTGCTGACGGATGCTGAGGCTGCAATTGAGTCTGAGGCATTTGGGCCGTTGACTGCTGAGCTCCGTCGTGCAGAAGCAAACCACCATGATGTGGATGCTCTGCTGCCGCGATTGGTGCGCGCACGAGGCTTTGATGATGCCGAAGATATCGCTGCGGTCTTGCGACACCGAGTCGCCGCGGCGACTGCACGTGCTGCTGGGGCAGGGCATGCGCGCAACACCCCAAGGTTGATCGCTGGGCTCGTGCCCGAGGCAACCGGGAGTATGAGCGACGACATGGTGGTCGCGCTTACGGAGCGTCGGGCCTTGATGGAAGAGCGTGCTGATGCGGTGCTCGACCGTGATGTTGCTGGCGGAGCAAGATGGGTCGGTTCGCTTGGGGCCGTGCCGACTGATCCACGACGTGCAACCGCGTGGCGACGGTCAGCTCGCGTCATTGCTGCTTACCGTGCCCGCTACCAGATCACCAGCGACGCTGCGCTCGGCGCACCACCCGACGCGACCACTCAGAAGATCGACCGCGCACGCGCTGAAGCAGCATTGCGTACGATCGAGAAGCTTAACCGCCGACGTCACTCAGAAGCGCCCGTGCGTGCAGCAGAGCCCCGCGGGTTGCGCTTTTATGAGAGGATTGCTCACATCCCTTGCGGGGTAATGCTCCGCGGACGTGAATGCCACTGCATGAAGCGAGAAAGCTGGAGCATGACCCTTGGATTGACTAACACACAAGAGATCGTAGAGATCAACATCTTCGACAAGCTCAGTGCATCCATCCGTGATGCGATCCTTGCTGAGCTTTCGCAGAAACCCGAGCACAAGATTATTTCGCTGTCGATCACTTCATACAGCGAATTTTCGACAAGCTACCGCGCTCTTGCCGTAATTGAGTACCTCTAATCCATCATGGGAAAGCGCGCCGACAGTGATGAGTTCTATGTGCTCGGCCTTTGCGACGAGGTGCTTTCGAGTCGATCAGAACGGCAAGCAAAGTTTCCCTGGCTCTTAGGGGACGTGTCACCAAAGACAGGGCAAGCAACCCGGCTGCCTGTCGATGGATATTGGCCTGATTTGAACCTCGTTGTTGAGTTTCAAGAGAAGCAACACACCGAGGCGGTGCCACTGTTCGACCGCAGAGCAACCGTG
>JAAZFP010000309.1 GCA_012511645.1 Microbacteriaceae bacterium | reverse complement strand
GGCCATGCCGATGCGCCGGGATGATGTGGTGCTCGGGATTCTGCCGCAGTACCATGTGGCCGCATGGAATGTGCAGCCGCTGCTCGCCTGGTGGCACGGCGCCACCGTCGTGCTCGAGCGGTCGTTTCAACCCGACCGCGTGCTGCAGCTGGTCCAAGAGAGTGGCGTGACGACCCTGATGGGCGTGCCCACGCAGTACCGCGTCCTGCACGATGTCGCCGACGGAGATCGGTATGACCTCAGCAGCCTGCGCACGGCAGTTGTTGGCGGCGCGACGATGCCGAGCGCACTCGCGGCGGCGTGGGCCGAGCGCGGGGTGCACCTCACCCAGGGGTACGGGCTCACCGAAGCCGCCCCCAATGTGCTGCATTTGCGGCACGAGGATCTTGCCGCGCATCCGGGAGCCGTTGGCCGCCCCTACCCGGGCGTGGAGACGAGCATCGTTGATCCCGAGTCGTTACTGGCACTTGACGGTGCCGCGACCGGCGAACTGTGGGTGCGAGGGCCGAGCAGCTTTGCCGGCTACCTTGATGACCCCGAGGCGACGGAGCGGGCGATGCACGACGGGTGGCTGCGCACCGGAGATCTCGTGCACCGCGACGCACACGGTGTGCACCGGGTCGTCGACCGGTTGAAGAACATCTTTGTCTCGGGCGGTGAAAACGTCGCACCCGCTGAGGTCGAGCTGGCGCTCGCCGCGCATCCCGTCGTTGCTGAGGTGTGCGTGGTGAGCGTGCCCGACCCGGTGTGGGGTGAGCGCGGTTTCGCGTTTGTGGTGACGAACGGGCCGCTCTCGGCTGATGAGCTGGTCGCGTTCGCGAGGGGGCGACTCGCAGCGTTCAAGATTCCCGCGCACGTTGAGTTCGTGAGTGAACTGCCGCGCACCACGATTGAGAAGGTTGCGCGTCACCGCCTGCGCAAGCGTGCGGCATGGCACTTGAGTGAGAAAGCAGGGCAGACCCATGTCTGAAACGACGAAGCTCGTGGAGCCGGTGCGCGAGGCTCAGCCAGCGGCGCTGATCTCGCCGGCAACCGGGCGTCCGCTCACCAAGCGCGGTGAGGCGACCCGTCGGCGCATCCTCGAGGCAGCTGAGCAGGTGTTTGCCGAGCATGGCTATCACGAAGCTTCAATCGTGAAAGTGACCGAGGAGGCAGGGGTCGCGCTCGGAACGTTCTACCTCTACTTCGATAGTAAGCAAGCGGTGTTCGAGGCACTGGTCATTGACCTCAACACGCGGGTGCGCCAGTCAATGAGCGAGGCGATGGACGGCGCGGTCGATCGTGTTGACGCGGAACGGCGAGGCTTCGAGGGGTTCTTCCGCTTCACGGCGCAACACCCTGCGCTCTACCGCGTGGTGCGTGAAGCAGAGTTTGTTTCGCCGAGCGTCATGCAACTGCACTATGACCGAATCGTTGCGGGGTACACCGCCGGTTTGGAGGCTGCCCAGCGTGACGGCGATATAGATCCTGCGCTTAATCCAGAGACTGCCGCCTGGGCGCTGATGGGAATCGGCGAACTCATCGGAATGCGGTTCCTGCTGTGGGAGCGTGACGAACACGGCACGCCACCCGCGCAGATCGAACCATCGGTGCTTGACGGCATGATGCGATTCATTTCGAATGCGCTCCGAGGTCATGGCAATACCGACGGCGACAACGCTTTGCCTTCCCGAGGAATTTCAACCCACTCAGAAACGGAGCGTGCATGATGAGTGCCACCACAGCGATCACCCAGGATCTCGCGGGCAAGCGCGCCATCGTCACCGGCGGCGCAAGCGGCATCGGCCTCGCCTGCGCGAGGGAGTTTGCGAGCCGAGGAGCCCACGTGACGATCGCGGATCGAGACGGCGAGGCCGCAGATCGAGTCGCGGAAGAGCTCGGCGGCGAAGCCTGGCAAATCGATCTCAGTAACACGGCAGCGCTCGAGACCGTGCAGCTCGAGGCAGACATCTTGCTGAACAATGCCGGTATTCAGCGGGTCGCACCCATTCACGAGTTCGACCCTGAGACGTTCCGGGTCATCCAGCGGATCATGGTGGAGGCACCATTCCTCCTCATTCGCGCGGTGCTTCCCGGCATGTATGAGCGCGGGTGGGGGCGCATCGTCAACCTGTCGAGTGTGCACGGCCTGCGTGCAAGCGCATACAAGGTCGCATACGTTGCGGCGAAGCACGGACTTGAGGGACTCTCGAAGGTGACCGCACTCGAGGGCGGGCCACACGGAGTGACGAGCAACTGCATTAACCCCGGCTATGTGCTGACCCCCCTCGTCGAAAAGCAGATCGCGGATCAGGCGAAGGTGCACGGCATCCCCGAGAGTGAAGTGGTCGAGCAGATCATGCTGACCGAGAGCGCGATTAAGCGCCTCGCTCGCCCCGAGGAGGTGGCGTCGCTTGCCGGGTGGCTCGCCTCAGACTCGGCGACGATGGTCACCGGCGCGTCATACACGATGGATGGCGGCTGGAGCGCGCGATGAGAAATCACACCTATCGCACGGTCGACGTGCCCGTCGCCGGGGGCGGCCTTCGCGTCGGCGTGTGGGATCCGGTTGGTCTTGC
>JAAZFP010000308.1 GCA_012511645.1 Microbacteriaceae bacterium | reverse complement strand
GGTCACACGGTCTGCTTGAATGAACTGCAGGGCCAGTTGCGCATCATCTTCGTCGAGCTGCGTGCCGTATGGCAGGCGAACCGCAATGAACTCGGCCTCATGCCCATCGCTGCGCAGTTGTTGCACCGCGAGTTGAGCGATTCTCGCCGCTAATGACGAGTCTTGCCCTCCTGACACACCGAGCACAAAGCCTCGGCAGCCAGGCACTCGCTTCGCGTATTCAACTAAGAATTGAATTCGCCGTTTCGTCTCACTCGCCGCATCCCAAACAGACGTCACCCCAAGGGCTGCGATGATTTCTTGCTGAGCGTCGCGCATGCACCAAGCCTACTCTTCGAGGCGAGGCGCACTGGCGGCGCTCTTACACTCTCTGACGTCTACCAGGCAACGTGGACCCAGTAGACCTTTCAGTTCACCAAAGAGATCTGAGGTGACGTTAACGGTGATCGGCAGTTCAAATACCCGCGCAGCGGTGGGAGTGAGCAAGTTCAACCGCACCTCACCTGAGCCCGGGTGCCGCTCAAGCACATCACGAAGCCGCTCCATGAGTTCGGGAGTCGCACGCGTTTCAGAAATGGTAATTGCAAGATCAGACACTTCGTCCCTCGCGGTACTCTCCAACACCCTGACCGAGTAGGCGTGCATTGAAATTCCATCATCGCGGGAGTTCAGCTTTCCACGCACCGCCACAATCGTGTCTTCCTGCAGCAAGTGCCCGAATTCCTGGTAGCCCTTCCCCATGAAGAGCGCTTGGATCTCACCGGTGAAATCTTCGATTGTGACCGAGCCATAAAGATTGCCCGATTTGGCAGTCCGGTGCTGCACCGTGGAGAGGAGACCCGCAACCACCACCGTTTCCCCGTCAACACTGTTGTCTGGATTGGTCAGGTACTCCAGCGCTGCAGACGACTCCTTCGCAAGCATCGTTTCGAGGCCCCGCAGCGGGTGATCGGACACATACAGGCCAAGCATTTCCCGTTCAAATGCGAGCTTGTCCTTCCTCCTCCATGCGGGTCGCTCGGGAACCTGGGTGTCGAGACCCGCGTGATCTCCCGCGCAAGCATCCTCAAAGAGGCTGTCAAAGTCGAAACCAAAGTTGCCGTGTTCTGCGTCGCGCTTCTCCTTCACGGCAGACTCCACCGCATTCTCATGAATCTCAACGAGGGCCCGCCGAGAGTTCCCAAAGGAGTCGAAGGCCCCCGCCTTAATGAGAGACTTCAGGGTGCGCTTGTTCAGCACAGTGAGCGGCACTCGCTTCAGAAAATCATGGAACGATTGAAAACTTCCCCCAGCTTCTCGGGTCTCCTTGATTCCTTCAACGACGTGTGCACCAACATTTCGCACCGCACCAAGACCGAATCGGATATCGGTGCCGACAGCAGCAAAGTTCACAAATGACTCACCCACATCGGGCGGAATCACTTTGATTCCCATGCGACGGCACTCGTTCAGGTAGACCGCAAGTTTGTCCTTCGAGTCTCCGACACTGGTGAGGAGCGCAGCCATGTACTCAGCCGGATAGTGCGCCTTGAGATATGCAGTCCAATAGCTCACCAACCCATATGCCGCGGAGTGCGCCTTGTTGAATGCATAGTCAGAGAAGGGAAGCAGAATCTCCCAGAGCGAGGTAATCGCCGCGGCAGAGAACCCCCGTTCCTGCATGCCTTGAGAAAAGCCCGCATACTGCTTGTCGAGCTCTTCCTTCTTTTTCTTACCCATCGCGCGGCGCAAAATATCTGCCTCACCAAGGCTGAACCCTGCAACTTTCTGCGCAATCGACATGACCTGCTCCTGATAAATAATCAGGCCATAGGTCGTATCGAGGATCTCTCGCAGTGGCTCTTCGAGCTCGGGATGAATCGGCGTAATCGGCTGCAGACCATTCTTGCGCAGCGCGTAGTTCGTATGCGAGTCGGCACCCATTGGCCCAGGTCGATACAGGGCAAGCACCGCAGAAATGTCTTCAAAGTTGTCCGGCTTCATGAGGCGAAGCAGGCCACGCATGGGCCCACCATCAAGCTGAAACACCCCAAGCGTGTCCCCTCGCGCCAGCAACTCATACGACGCGGTATCGTCGAGTTCGAGGGCTTCGAGATCAAGCTCGAAGCCCTGGTTCTGACGAATGTTCTCCAGCGCGTCACTGATGATGGTGAGGTTTCGCAACCCCAAGAAGTCCATCTTGATGAGTCCGAGATTCTCACACGTCGGGTAATCAAACTGCGTGACGATTTGCCCATCTTGCTCACGCTTCATGATTGGGATGATGTCGATGAGCGGATCGCTCGACATAATCACCCCGGCTGCGTGTACTCCCCATTGCCGCTTCAACCCTTCGAGGCCAAGCGCGGTTTCATACACCGTCTTCGCGTCGGGGTCTTCCTGCAATACAGTGCGAAATTCAGCGGCTTCCTTATACCTGGGATGCTCAGGATCCGTGATTCCAGCGAGGGGAATATCTTTCGCCATCACGGCCGGCGGCATGGCCTTCGTGAGCTTCTCACCCATGCCGAATGGGAACCCCAGCACCCTCGAGGCGTCTTTGAGCGCCTGCTTGGACTTGATCGTCCCATAGGTGACAATTTGAGCCACTCGTTCGTCACCGTACTTATCCGTGACGTACTTAATCACTTCGCCCCGTCGACGATCGTCAAAATCGACGTCGAAGTCAGGCATTGACACGCGATCAGGGTTCAAGAACCGCTCAAAAATCAGTCCGTGCTGCAGCGGATCAAGGTCCGTGATTCGCATCGCGTATGCGGCCATTGAGCCAGCACCAGAGCCACGCCCAGGGCCCACTCGAATGCCATTATCCTTTGCCCAGTTAATGAAGTCAGCAACGACCAAGAAGTATCCCGGAAAACCCATCTGAACGATGACACCGGTTTCATACTCAGCTTGTCGACGCACCTCATCAGAAATGCCATTCGGGTAGCGCGCATGAAGGCCTCGTTCAACTTCCTTGACGAACCAACTCTCCTCCGTTTCTCCCGCGGGCACGGGAAATCTGGGCATGTAGTTCGCCGAAGTGTTGAACTCGCTCTCGCATCGCTCTGCGATGCGTAACGTGTTGTCGCACGCCTCAGGAAGTTCGCGAAAGAGATGCCGCATTTCGGCGGCACTCTTCAAATAGTAGCCATCTCCATCAAACTTAAAACGGTTTGGGTCGTCGAGCCGTGAACCCGACTGCACGCACAGCAGCGCCTCATGAGCCTTCGCATCGTGCTGGTGGGTGTAGTGCAAATCATTGGTGGCGAGGAGCGGTATCTCAAGATCTTTTGCGATGCGCATGAGATCGGTTTGCACCCGTCGTTCGATCTCAAGGCCATGATCCATAATTTCGCAAAAGAAATTCTCTTTGCCAAAGATGCTCTGGAAATCCGCGGCAGCCTGGAGCGCTTCTGCGTACTGGCCGAGGCGAAGCCGAGTGTGGATTTCGCCTGAGGGGCAGCCAGTTGTTGCGATGATGCCCTTCGAGTATTTCTGCAGCAACTCACGATCCATACGGGGCTTGAAGTAATACCCCTCAATCGAAGCGAGACTCGAGAGTCGAAACAGGTTATGCATGCCCTCAGTGGTCTCAGACAGCATCGTCATATGCGTGAACGCGCCACCGCCCGACACATCGTCGCCACCGCCGCCGCCCCAACGCACACGGCTCCGATCCCCGCGGTGTGTTCCCGGGGTGAGATAAGCCTCGATGCCAATAATCGGCTTAATCCCGGCGTCGCGAGCGGTCTGCCAGAAGTCAAAGGCACCGAAGGTTTGGCCGTGGTCAGTGACGGCAATTGCCGGCATCTTCTGCTGCACTGCAGCATCAATGAGCGGCTTTACCCGAGCCGCTCCGTCAAGCATCGAGTACTCACTATGCACATGCAGATGCACAAACCCATCCTGCTCGGACACCTAGCCGCCTCCTCCACACTCAGACATCAGGGTACCCTCCCAGCCGAGGGACATCGGTGGTCACACACTCACGGACTCTCGCGTGGGTTAGGAGCGCAGAATCTCAAGCGCGTTAGCCAAGTCGCTCGGATACTCGCTTTCGTATTCGACCAACTCACCAGTAGCCGGGTGCACAAAGCCGAGCCGCATCGCATGCAACCACTGTCGGTCGAGCCCAACTCGAGCACTGAGAGTCGGATCTGCGCCATACATCGGGTCACCAACGCAGGGATGTCGTTGTGCGGCCATGTGCACCCGAATCTGATGCGTTCGGCCGGTCTCGAGCTCCACCTCGAGCAGCGAGGCATACGGGAATGCTTCGAGGGTGACGTAGTGTGTGAGCGATGGCTTCCCGTCTCGGGTCACCGCAAATTTCCATTCGCTGCCAGGATGACGACCAATCGGGCCATCGATCGTGCCAGCAAGAGGATCCGGGTGACCCTGCACGACGGTGTGGTAAATCTTGCTCACTTCGCGCCTGCGAAATGCCCACTTCAGGGCACTGTACGCAGACTCACTCTTCGCAACAACCATCAGTCCACTCGTGCCCACGTCGAGTCGCTGGACAATTCCCTGCCGCTCAGGTGCGCCAGAGGTGGCAATACGAAACCCTGCCCCCGCAAGAGCACCGAGCACTGTGGGCCCGTCCCAACCGAGCGAAGGATGAGCAGCCACCCCGGGTGGCTTATCAATCACCACAAGATCGTCATCGTCATGCACGATCGTGAGTTCTGGCAAGTCGATAGGCACAATCTCGGGCCCAGACTTTTCAACCCAGCTCACTTCCAGCCATCCGTCGGCGTGGAGCCGGTCAGATTTCGCGAGCACCCTGCCGTCGAGTGTCACCCCTCCCGACTGCACGATTTCAGCCGCAAACGAGCGGGAAAACCCGAAGAGAGTGGCCAGGGCGCTGTCAACCCGCTGACCCGCAAGCCCATCGGGCACCGGCAACGATCGTTGCTCCATGGGGTCTACTCCCCCGCTTCGGTGTGAGCGTCGGCAGTCGCGGGCGTCAGCTCGGGAGCCTGTTTGTGTCTCGGCGATCCATCGATGGGCAAGCCCAGCACCGTTATCACGATAAAGAGCACCATGGCCGCCACGATTGCCATATCTGCGATGTTGTAAATCGCCGGATTAAACCCAAGCCACATCCAGGGAGTGAGGATGAAATCGATCACGTGGCCGACAGGGAAACCTGGATCCCTTGTCAGGCGATCGGTGAGATTACCCAACACCCCGCCGAGCAGCAATGCAAAGAAGATTGCCCAAGATCGTGAGCCGAGGTGTCGTACCTGCCAAATAATCGCGCCGACCACGACTGCTGCGAGCAGTGTGAATATCCAGGTCGCGCCGCTTGCGAGGGAAAAGGCTGCTCCCGGATTTCGCACAAAGTACCACTGCAAGAAATCTCCGAGCACCGGCACAACCCGGCCCTCGGGAAGGTTTGCAACAACCCAGTTCTTGCTCAGCTGATCAGCCGCATACACCACCACAGCAAGGCCAAGGAGCACCATGGCCTGGCCACGATGCACCGGCTGCGGCTTCTTTTGTTGCTGAGCAGGAGCGCTCTCGTCGGTCACGCGGGGAATTAGTCGAGGCCAGCCGGAGCACCACGGGGCTCAGGCGTACCATCTAGATTGCGCAGCTGCGACTGAATGTACGAACGAAGGGTCGTGCGGTACTCGCCCTCAAACTCGCGCAGTTCACGAATGACATCACGCAGGTCACTCTTTTCGCCTTCGAGCTTCTTGAGCACATCGGCACGCTCAGACTCTGCTTCTGAAACCAGTCGGGTTGCTTCATCCTCTGCAACCTGAATGAGATGATCGTGCTCCGCTTTGCCTTAGGCGACGTGCTTATCGTGCAGTTCAAGTGCGAGCTGCAACATTGCGCTTGACTTCACCGAGTCAGCAGAGTGGTTGCTCGGCGCGGGCTCAACCTGAGCTGCTGGCTGAGGAGCATCAACCACGATGGTGCGTTCTGAAGCGGGGGCCGTGTCGACCGGGGCCCCGTCCTTGAGCGAAGCAATTTCTGCGTGTGCCGCTTCAAGCTGTTCACGCAGTTCAGCCTCGGTCTGTTCGCGCTCACGAAGCTCTTCGACAATGGTGTCGAGAAACTCATCAACCTGATCGAGATCGTACCCATCACGAAACTTCGTGATCGTAAACTTCTGATTCAAGACATCTTCGGGAGTCAGGGCCATCGTGTTTTGTCTCTTTCGCTTTCACACCACGTCGGTGGTTATCTCAAGTAACGCTAGCAAATAATCTTCTTCGGGTCACACCTGAAGAAACATCAGCAAGATCAAACAGCAGAACATCGTGACCATCCAGCCAAGATCAAGTGCAACCTGCCCCAATCGAATGGGCGGCAAAATCTTACGGAACATCCGTATCGGGGGGTCAGTCAGCGTATACACCAGCTCTGCAAGAACCAGCAGTACACCCTTTGGCCGAAATCTGGGTTGAAAGACTCGCACCCAGTCAAGAATGAAACGGCCCCAGAGAACGTACATGTAGAGCCGAACCACCCAGCCCAGAATGAGCAGGAGAAGCGTGAGTGCCGACACCTATGCGGTTGCGCTCACGAAGAACGACTCTGAATCGCCGGTTTTCGCAGATGAGTCACTACTCACCGCGACGTGCTCCGGCGAAAGCAGAAACACCTTGCTCGTAACCCGCTCGATACGGCCGTGAAGTCCCATGACCAGCCCTGATGCAAAGTCAATAAGCCGCTTCGCTTCAGCCTCATTCATACGAGAAAGATTCAGGATCACCGGAACGCCGTCTCGGAAACTCTGAGCAACGACCGTTGCATCGCTGTATTCCGTGGGATGCATCGTGAGGATCTCGTTCATCGCCGAGGCAGAACTGGTGCGAACCGGCGCAACCTTGCGCAGTGGAGTGACGTGAGCCCGCACAGGCTGAGCTGGAGCCGCAGTTGCTTCAGCTTCTCCCCTGCCGGTATCAACCGGGGCTCCCGCGTCGTCCAGATCTTCTTCGGCGAGCCCCAAGAACACCATTGTCTTCTTCAGTGGATTACCCATGTCATCTTCTCCTCACGAGATCACCAACGGGATGCTTCGTCTCATTCGAGACTACGCCGGGTAAGGCCTGTTTCCCGTGATTGCGCTTCCAATTCTTAGGTGTGTCGCGCCAGCAGCTACTGCTTCTCGAAAGTCGTGCGTCATGCCAGCAGATATCGCAGTGGCATGCGCATCGAGTCGCTGCAGACGCTCCGAGTACTGCTTCAGCCGTTCGAACGCGCGCGCCGGATGCTCTTCTTCGGGCAGAGGCGCAACTGCCATCACTCCTCGCAGTGTGAGTGCCGGTGCGCGAAGCACCGCCTCAGCAAGTGTTTCTAGATCGGCAGGATCAGCGCCACCCCGGCCTGGATCGTCCGTGAGGTTCACCTGCACAAATGCTTCAATCGGAGTGACGCGTTCTGCGGTGCCGAGCGCATCGACAAGACGCTCACGATCGATGGAATGGATCGAGTGAGCGTATCTCGCGGCTTGCCGAGCTTTCTTGGTCTGGAGCTGCCCTACGAAATGCCAGCGAAGATCAAGCGAGGAGAGCTCCTCAGCCTTGGCCTGCGCTTCCTGATGTCGGTTTTCACCCACGTCGCGAACACCGAGCTCAGACAATTCACGGATAAGACTCGTTGGGTGAAACTTGGTCACAACGATGAGGGTCAGATCGTCGGCCTGCCGCCCTGCGCTGTGCGCCGCTTCAGCGATGGACGCCTGCATTGCCGCGAGACGGTCAGCAAGTGACACGGTGGTTGTCATTGTTACTTCAAGAACTCCGGAATATCGAGTTCCGAGTCGTCCCCTTCAAACGCAGGGTCGAGCAGCTGCTCTTCAACCGGTGGGGTCACAATGGTCTCACCAAACTCCGCGCGCACCTCACCAGTTTCCAAACCAATGGCGGGTGCCGCGATTGAGGGCAAGTCTTCGAGTGTTTCAACCCGACTCGCACGACGCCCGCGCTCCTGATAGGACGTTGCGTTGCTCTCGAGTTGCTCGGGGTCAAAGCCCGCCGCAATGACGGTCACCCGCACCTCATCGCCGAGGGTGTCGTCAATCACCGTCCCGAAAATAATGTTTGCTTCGGGATGTACCACATCATGCACCACCTGCGATGCTTCAGTAATCTCAGCAAGCGCGAGGTTCGATGAGCCCTGAATCGAAAGCAGCACACCATGCGCGCCCTCAATCGAAGCCTCAAGCAATGGCGACGCTACCGCAAGCTCTGCAGCCTTAATCGCACGATCAGCCCCACGCGCCGAACCAATGCCCATGAGCGCTGAGCCAGCGCCCTGCATCACGGACTTCACGTCGGCAAAGTCGACGTTGATCAGGCCCGGCGTGGTGATGAGATCGGTGATGCCCTGCACGCCTGCGAGTAGCACCTGATCCGCAGCGGCGAACGCATCGCGAAGACTGATGCCAGCCTCGCTAATCTCGAGCAACCGATCGTTGGGCACAACGATGAGGGTGTCAACAGACTCACGCAGCGTGTGAATTCCCGCGTCCGCCTGCGCCGCACGCCGCTTGCCTTCAAATCCAAACGGGCGAGTCACGACACCGATGGTGAGTGCGCCCACCGAGCGCGCGATCCGGGCGACAACAGGCGCCGCACCGGTGCCGGTGCCACCACCCTCGCCAGCGGTCACGAACACCATATCGGCGCCAGCAAGCGCTTCTTCAATTTCTTCAGCGTGGTCCTCGGCCGCGCGACGCCCCACCTCGGGGTCTGCGCCGGCACCCAGCCCGCGGGTAATTTCCCTGCCTACATCAAGCTTCACATCAGCGTCACTGAGCAGCAGCGCTTGTTCGTCGGTGTTGACCGCGATGAATTCAACCCCTCGCAGACCAAGTTCGATCATTCGGTTGACAGCGTTCACACCACCCCCGCCGACGCCAACGACCTTGATGACTGCGAGGTAGTTCTGGTTCGACACGGTGAGTCCTCCCTCAACCCTCAACCTCTACCTTAAGGTGAAAGTTAGTATTCGGGTATACGTTTTACGTTTCTCACGCTAAAGGCCGAATGAGGACATCGTTCGGCGACACGCCGAACTACGTGAACACGGGCGCTTCGGGAGCCGAAACATCGATCGAAGTGGGTGCGCCAATTGCAGCGATCAAAGACTGCAAGACCACTGCTTTTCGCTGCGTATTCTTCGCGTCGCCCCACAGCACCTGGGTGCCTGAATCGAGCGTAAACGTGACATCTTGAGCGCGCGTCGCCTGCGCGCCCACCACTCGTTCACGCAGCACCTGCGGCATATCACGAATCACCGCAGAGACTGCGCGGAACGCTGGCGACGCAGTGTCCTGCAACTCAGCGGATGCCAGTGGCACCCCGACCGGCCGCTCTGAGGCCCTGCTGAGCAACACTCCCGCGGGGTCCCGCAGGTCGAAACCACCCTCACGTTCGTAGGCGAGCACCGGAGTGCGCTCGTCAATGCGCACCACAAGGGTGTGGGGAGGAATGCGCTCAATCACATAACTCTGGATGATCGGAAACGCTTCGAGCGCCCGATGCACGTCACGATCATCGACGAGCGCGAGCGGAGTGCCTTCAAATCGCGTGAGAGCCCCGGCGAGGTCAGTCGCATCGGCTGACACCGCACCCTGCACCGAAATGTCACGCACCGCCATGATCGGCGTGTAGACGCCCACCACCACGAACAGGGCAAGCCCCACAACCGCGCTGACACACACCAGCCATCGACGCCTGCGAACACGCTGATGCGACGCAAAACGCTTCCGCTCCCCTCGCTCGCGCCTACGACGGCTACGCTCAGCCTGCCGTAGCGCTCGCTTCGCCTGTTGCACTCCTGCTACCGGCTCGTGAACAGACAGGTGTGACTCATCAGGCCGGCCTGGCACCGGCATCTCGTCGTCGCGTGAAGCATCGTCTACCGCGTCGAATCTCGGAAAGACTGCTACGGGAGCAAGCGGTGCACTGGGCTGAGGAACGTGCGACTCATCTGCGGAGGCTAACGCAACCGGCGGCTCCTCTGCGGGAGTCGCCGTCGTCACGTCACGCGTGGGATCTTCAGCCGCGCGCGCCGAAGGATCGGAAACGAATTCGCCACGACCAGAATCGCGACGCCGTCGCCGCGTCGTTTTCGAGTCCCGAACGTCAGGTTCCGATCGAGATTGCGCGGGATCAAATCCAGTAGGACGTTTCATACCCGCTCAAATCGCGCCCTCAGCGACTCCACCAGTTGCGGAATAATTTGATACACCGTGCCACAACTCATCGTCACCATCACGTCGCCGGGTTGCGCAAACTCCGCGAGATAATCAGCAGCATCTTGCCAGTCTGGCAAGTATGCCACTCGATCAGCACTCACGAAATCATCGGCGACGAGAGCGCCAGTCACCCCGTCTACCGGGTCTTCGCGCGCACCATCAACGGCGAGCACCACCGTGTGGTCGGCTCCCTGCTCGAGCGCCTCCGCAAACTCTGCGTGAAACAGCTGGGTGCGACTAAAGAGGTGTGGTTGATGCACTGCGATGAGACGCCCGTCGCCGACCACCGCACGCGCGGCCGAGAGCAGCGCCGCAACCTCGGTTGGATGGTGCGCATAGTCGTCATAGACACGGACACCACCTACCTCAGCGTGAAACTCGAACCGCCGCTTTGTGCCACCGAACTCAGCGATTGCTTGGAGCGCAGCAGGGGCATCAAAGCCAAGGCCGGTCATTGCGGCGAGCACACCGACCGCATTGATCGCGTTATAGTCCCCATACACGCTGAGGCTCGCCTCAAGCACTTCGCTGCCTGCAGACACCCGGAATCGAACCGGACCACGATCATCAATTTCGATGATTCTGATGTCTGCTGCCTCGTCAGTGCCGAACGTGAGAATGCGAGGATCGGTGGGAAGCGGGTGCGCACGCAGGTGTTCGAGCACCTCCTTCGCTCCGGGATCGTCTGCGGAGATCACGACAAGCTCGCGAGCACCCCTGGCAAATTCTACGAACGCCGACATGAAGGCTTCACGCGATCCGTAGAAGTCAAGGTGTTCGGGGTCAACATTTGTAATTAACGCAACCGAAGTGTCGTAGAGGAGAAACGACTTATCGCTCTCGTCTGCCTCAATCACAAAGAGATCATCAGAGCCCACACCCGAGCTGACCCCGAGGGACTCAATGATTCCACCGTTCACAAATGACGGGTCTGCCCCCACTCCAAGAAGGCCGGTGACCATCATTCCCGTCGAGGTCGTTTTCCCGTGAGCGCCTGCAACCGACACGACGCGTCGACCTCGAGCGAGCCAAGCGAGCGCCTGTGAGCGATGGAGCACGGGAATATCATGGGCGAGCGCGTATTGATACTCGGGATTATCCTGCCAGAGCGCGCCTGTGACCACGAGCGTGTCGGCGTCACCCACATGTGCAGCATCGTGTCCGATGTTCACCGGGATCCCGAGTGCTTCCAGTGCCACCGTGCTGTAGTTCGTGCTCCGATCACTTCCCGTGACCTCAACGCCCGCACTGTGCAGCATGCGGGCGATGCCGCTCATTCCTGAGCCACCGATTCCAACGAAGTGGACCTTTCCCAGGTGATCTGGAAGTGACAGGGTCAGATCAGGATAAATCATGGGGTCTCCTTCGCGGGATGCGCTCTGAGTGCTTCCCGCACAAGATCGTACAGCCGCTCGGTGCCATCGAGTGAACCAACAGTCTGTGCTGCCTCGCCCATGCGACGCAGGGTCGCAGGTTCAGTGATGAGTGGAATCACGTTGTCACGCACCCACGCATGGGTCAATGCACCGTCTTCAACCAGCAGAGCACCACCCGCGGCAACCACCCCTGCAGCGTTGAACCGCTGCTCACCATTGCCCTGAGCGTAGGGAACAAACACCGCGGGAATACCCAGACCAGAAAGCTCGCTCACGGTCGTCGAGCCAGCGCGCGCAACCGCAAGCTCGGCTGCCGCAAACGCGAGATCCATGCGATCGCAGTATTCGATAACACGATAGCCCGGCACTCCGGGATCGTAGAGCTCTGTCAGCCCTCCCCACACATGCAGCACTTGCAGGCCTGCCGAAACCAAATCTTCTGCGGCAGCCACGAGCGTCTGGTTGATTGCCCGTGCGCCAAGTGACCCTCCAGTTACCAGCAGGGTGGGAAGCTGCGGGTGCAAATCAAAATGTGCCCTCGCGGACGCTCGCTGCGCAGCACGATCAAGTTGGGCGATTTCCCTGCGGAGCGGCATGCCCGTCACTCGTGCGTGTCGAATCGGGGTGCCAGCGAACGTCACTCCGACGAAAGGCGTCTGCCTGGCCCCCAACCGGTTTGCAAGCCCGGGGTTCGCATTCGCTTCATGAATGACATAAGGGAGCCCCTCACGAAATGCCGCGCGATAAGCCGGTGCAGAAGCGTACCCTCCGAAACCAACCACAACATCGATGCTGCGTGTGCGAATAATCGAGCGCACCGCACGAATCGCACGCACATACTTGGCAGGAAACTGCAGGGCGTAGCCATTCGGCTTGCGTGGAAATGGAAGTCGATCAATAGTGAGCAGCTCATACCCGCGCTGTGGCACGAGTCTTGCCTCGAGCCCCTCTCGTGTTCCCAGAACGAAAATCTTCGCGTCCGGCTCCCGGATCATAATCTCGTCGGCGAGTGCGAGCAGCGGGTTCACATGGCCCGCCGTGCCTCCTCCTGCAAGCAGATAGGTGGTCATCGTGTTCGCTCCTCTTCACGCTGCAAGTCAGCCTGGTACTGCTCACCATCCCGAGCAATCGAAATCACGACGCCCATCGCCAACAGACACGCTATCAACGCAGTGCCGCCGGCGCTGATCAGCGGCAGTGGCACACCAAGCACGGGAAACACGCGAATCACCACGCCGATATTGATAAAGGCCTGGCCGACAATCCAGACGAGAATTCCGCCGGCCACGGTGCGACCAAACCTGTCCCGCGCTCGTCCGATCACCCGCAGCATCACGATCGCCAGCACCACATACAGCACGATCACCAAGAGCGCACCGACCAGCCCAAGCTCCTCACCAATGATGGCAAAAATATAGTCATTGTCCGCGGCGGGGAGCCACGACCACTTTGCCTTGGAGTTACCGAGACCTGACCCGAATGCACCACCGCCAGCGAGCGCCCAGACTCCGTGAGTTGATTGCCATCCTGAACCGGAATAATCAGCGTTTCCATCGGAGAAGCTAAAGAGTCGCCGCATTCGGTTCTCGCTGGTGACCACCAAGAGCAAGACCCCGAAGAGCGCGGTCCCCGCAGTCAACCCAATGGCTTTCCAACTGAGCCCACCAAAGAACATGGCTCCGAGCACAGCGAGGCCCATCACCATGGCGGTACCCAGGTCACGCCCCAAGAGCACCAGCCCGAGCGCGAGCGCAGCACCGGGCAAGATCACCGGAATCAGCTCATGTTTTATCTGACCAAGCAGCGGCTCTTTTTTGAGCAAAATCGTGCCGATCCACACGATGAGCGCAAGCTTGAGAACCTCGGAAGGCTGGCCACCAAACCCACCAATTTGAATCCAGTTGCGGTTGCCGTAGACCTCGACACCGAGCGGTGTGAACACCAACAGTTGGAGCGCCAGACCGATCCCGAGCAACCACCAGGCCCATCGCTTCCAGAACGAGATGGGAAACCGTGCAACCACGAGCATGAGTGGGACACCAATGAGCGCATAGGTTGCCTGGCGCCAAAACCCGCCCAAGAAGCCGCTGTTGCCCAAATACGAGGTGATTGACGATGACGAGAGCACCATGATGAGGCCGATCCCGAGCAACAAGAACGTGACCGCGTACAGCAACGCAATCGTCAGCGTCGATGAGTGCAACGCTGCGGAACTACCGAGTCGAATCCGAGAGAGACCAAATTTTGATGTCACCTGAGTCGAATCGGTTCTTGGTTGGAAGGTCGTCACACGCGTCACCTCCGCAAAACCAATCCGCTTGATTCAAGTGTGCCCCGTGAACACCGTGATACCGGTCATCACGCGAGCGTGTCGCCAAAGCAAGTCAGGCGGGAATCGTGTGCGCCCATGCCAGACGGTGAAAGCTTAGCACTGCTGCAGCAACCTGTGCTAGGGTAATGCCACGCGCTCAAGCCGACGCCGCCGCAGCGAGAATCTGCTGCACCGTGTGAGGGGTGGCTAGGCCCTGTGCAGAAAGCTCTTCGAGCGACAACAGTTCCAGCGCCTCACTCCGCCGCTCCGCATGAAAGCCCCGATCGATGAGCAGACCTTCGACCATGCCGAACCCGCTGGGCGGTGGGCTGTCAAGACCAAAGCTAATCGCCCGCGCTCCTTCGATCACATCCGCGCCTTCGACCATCGCCTCCGTCGCACGGTCTGCGCGGTTATAGACACAAGCAATCATGGTGTTCTCATACACCCGAGCGAGAGCACTTGCGTGCGCTCCTGGGTTCGAGTGTGCGCCGGCTGCGTTCGGGTCAAGGGTGAAGCACAGGCTCGCGAACGGCGAGATCTGATTCATCCAATGCAATTGTTCGCTCGAGAGGTCGAGTACGAGCACATCGAACCCTTGCGGGTCTCTGATTGCGTCAAGCACAGGCATCCCAGAGGGGCCAACCGGAGTCACCCGAAGACCGCCTTCGTGCAGCATGTGCGCCGCAAACTCGGCGGTTCCTGCAGCGCCGGATGATCCGGTCACGCAGATCCAGTCAGCTACTCGCCCCGTCTTGTCACGAAGACGCCAGGCAAGGTCGGTGTCGCTCCACACCGCGATGTCTTGCCGAGCCGCCCAATCGATGACGGGATCATCAAGTGGTGTTGTGGGTGTGACCACGATCAGGTCAGGTTCGAACTGTGTGAACTCCCTCAGCATCGACTCCTGAGAAACTTCGAGATGCTCCGCACCAATCACCTGAATCAGCCGTTCACGCTCGGCGTCAGGCATGGTGTGCAGCACACGCACTGAGCTCCCGAGTTCAGTGAGCGTGTCTGCTACGGAGAACCCAATCTCACCGAGCCCGTGTACTCCGATTTTGAGCCCCGACCAATCATCATGCCAGCTCTGCAGCCTCGAAATACGGTCTCTGTTGGGTGCGCTCACTGTTGCATAGTCCATTCGGCGTAGAGCGCGCCGATGCCGGTCAGTACGAACAGCCCCGCGACAATCCAAAACCGAACCACAACCTTCGTTTCGGCCCACCCCTTCAGCTCAAAGTGATGATGAATGGGGCTCATCAAGAAGATTCGTTTCCCCTTGGTGATCTTGAAATACGCTCGCTGCACAATCACCGAACCAGATTCGATCACAAACAGACCGCCAATCAGCACCAGCAGCAATTCCGTGTGCGTCAGGATTGCAAACGCTGCAATCGCTCCGCCGAGCCCCAGTGAGCCGGTGTCACCCATGTAGATATCGGCTGGGTTCGCATTCCACCAGAGAAACCCGATCAAACCACCGACGAGCGCCCCGGCAAATACTGCGAGATCGAGCGGATCCCGCACCTCGTAGCAGCCGGGCTCAATACCGCGAGCACAGAGCTGGTTGAACTGCCAGAACGCAATGATCGCGTATGCGCCGATTGCGAGGATCGATGCCCCACCCGCGAGTCCGTCGAGCCCATCGGCCACATTGACCGAGTTCGATGCACTCGTCACGATCACAATGATCCACAGCAGAAACAGAATCAGCCCAAGCACCGAGCCCAGCGACATGAAGTCAAAGGGCAGGTCTCTGAACAGTGAAATGTGAGTGCTCGCGGGGGTCAACCCGTTTTCATCAGCGAATCGAATAGCCAACAGGCCGAACGCCACCGCAACAACCACTTGACCCGTGATTTTCGCCCAGCCACCAAGACCAAGCGACTGCTGCTTTCTCGTTTTGAGAAAGTCGTCGATAAAACCGACGGCGCCGAGCCCGACGGTCATCAGCACAGCAAGCATCGCAGATGCGCTCGGCGCTGTTCCGGTGATGGCGTGGGCCGAAAAATAGGCCAACACCGATCCAGAGATGAAGATGAGTCCGCCCATCGTGGGCGTTCCGCGCTTTGAGTAGTGCGACTGCGGCCCATCTTCACGAATAAACTGTCCCCACCGCAAGCGACGGAAGCCACGAATGAACAGCGGCGTCAGCAGCAACGTGTAGAGCAGCGAAAGACCAGCAGCAATGAGCAGGTTGATCATGCGAGTGCCTCCCCAAGACGGTCTCCGAGCACTTGCAATCCGGCTGAATTTGACGCTTTGACCAAGATGACGTCGTTCGGCTGCACAGTGCGCATGAGATAGTCAAAAGCCGCCTCGTGGTCTTCGACAAAGACGCTCTCTCCGTCCCACGAGCCTTCGTTGATAGCGCTGATGTGGAGTCTGCGTGCTTCAGCACCGACCACCACAAGTTCGCTGATGCCGAGTCGAACAGCGAGCAATCCGAGCTGATCGTGAGCGTCACCTGAATACTCACCGAGTTCTGCCATCGCGCCGAGCACCGCAACAGTGCGGGAGCCGGGCTCAGCGATGAGAGCGAGGGTCTTCAGCGCGGCACGCATACTGTCTGGACTCGCGTTGTAGGCGTCGTTGATGACGGTAATCCCGTCTCTGCCCGGGAGCACTTGCATGCGGCCTGGAGCGGCAACTGTCGCCGCTTCGAGGCTGGCAACGATCTGGTCGATACTCAGCCCCAACTCAGTCGCAATCGCGGCCGCTGCCAGCGCATTCATGACGTGGTGTTCGCCCAACACTCGAAAGTGCACGGGGCGAGTGTCATCTGCAATGTGCAGCACGAAGGTCGTGCCGGAGGCGGTGCCGACCACCTCGCTCGCACGCACATGGGCGTCCTCTCGAAGGCCAAACCACACGACTCGCGCAGCGGTGTGGTCGGCCATTTTGGCTACCCAGGGATCGTCACGGTTTAACACCGCTACGGCTGAGTGAGGGAGATTGTGCACCATCTCAGATTTCGCATCGTACGTCGCTTCGATGCCGCCAAACTCCCCAACATGCGCGAGCCCGACGGAGAGCACCACACCGATATGAGGCGGCGCCATTGCGGTCAGACGCGAAATCTCGCCGGGTGCGCTCGCCCCCATCTCGGCGACCAGGATCTCGGTGTCGGCCTCGACCCGAAGCATAGTGAGCGGCCCACCAACCTCGTTGTTGAACGACTTTCCGCTTGCGACCGTCGAACCACGGTGCGCCGCCATCGCCGCAACAAGATTCTTCGTCGTGGTCTTTCCGTTTGATCCGGTGATCGCGACGACTCGCAGCGCACCCTGAGCACGCACCTGCGCAATCACATGCTGCGCGAGCTGCCCAAGCGCCACTGTCGAGTCCTCGACAACCACCTGTGGGACTCGCCCGTCAACCTCATGCTCCACCACCAGCAGTGACGCACCATTGTCGACGGCTTGCGTGGCAAATCGATGCCCGTCGGTCTCTTCGCCGCGGCGGGCAAAGAATATGTGTCCAGCCGCCACCTCGCGTGAATCGGTCTGCGCCTGGCCCGAGATTCGCTCTGCTGCGTCACCGTCGTTGTTCATCACTAGCCGACCGTGTGTAGCTGCCGCGATCTCTTCCGGTGTCAGTGCAATCACTCAAGCATTCCCGCCTCGCGGAGTGCTCCGCGTACTTCTTCTCGTGCCGAATACGCGACCTGCACGCCAGCAATGTCCTGGTGCTCTTCATGCCCAGGGCCCGCATACAGAATAACGTCGCCTGGTCGCGCGAGCGAAATGGCGAGTCGAATTGCGGCTCTCGGGTCGGGCTCTTCACATACCTCAGCGCGTCCAGCAGAGCGGGCACCTGCAAGCAGCTGTGCTCGAATTGCAGCAGGATCTTCCGTTCGTGGGTGATAGTCGCAGATGATGACGATATCGCTACCAGCCGCCGCGATGCGTCCCATGTCCTCGCGTTTGGAACGATCCCGGTCGCCATCCGCACCAAACATGAAGATCACTCGCCCAGGAGCCACCTCTCCAAGTGCATCGAGGGTCGCGGAGAACGCTCCGGGTGTGTGCCCATAGTCAACAAAGAATCGAACCTTCGCGTCGGAGGGCTCTTGAGCAAGCTCCTTGGGTGTGATCTCTTCAAGCCGACCTGGAATGTATACCGGAATCACTCCGCGTGTCAGAGCGCCTGCCACCCGTTCAATGCTGACTCCTGCCTCATGCAGCATAATCAACGCAAGCGCGGCGTTCTCTGCCATGAACTTGCCAAACATTGGCACGGAGCCCCGAAAGTAGGCCCCGCCTGGACCTTGGAGCACGAACCCGACCCCATCCAAACTTTGCCAGGTCACTGCAAGGTGCCAGTCTGCCTCGACACCAAACTCTGTCGACAGGGTCGCCACTGGAATGCGGGATTCTCTCGCGATTCGTTGCCCATGTGGAGTATCGATGACCACCACGCCCCGCTCGGCCCGCTCTGGGACGAACAGAGAGAGTTTGGCTTGGAAGTAACTCTCCATGTCACCAAAATCATCGAGGTGATCGTGCGAGAGGTTATTGAACGCAACAACGTTGAAGTGCACCCCATCGATGCGTCGACGGGCCGTCGCATGCGCCGATATTTCAACGGTAATTGCGTTCGCCCCCTCCTCATGCATTCGCGCAATCAGTGCGTGCAGTTCCGGAGCCTCTGGGCTTGTCAGTCCAGAGGGCATCACGGTGCCATTCACCCTCCGCTCGGCGGTCGAGCTGAGACCCGCACAGTATCCTGCGCGACGAAGCAGTTCATCGAGCAGATACACCACACTCGTCTTGCCATTGGTGCCGGTTATCCCAAACATCAAGCACTCGGGTTCGTCAGTGCCGTAGATTCTGGCAGAGAGCTCTCCAAGCAGCTCACGAGGATCACACTTGCTCACGAGCAGCGGAACATCCACTCCGAGTTGCTCCATCGTATTCGCTGCCGCTTCGTCACAAAACACCGCAACCGCCCCGAGCTCGATCGCTTGCATGACAAAGTCTGCACCGTGAGCGCGAGAGCCGGGCAGCGCCGCGTACAGATCCCCGGGCCGAACATCACGCGAATTGAGCGTCACCCCGGTGACACGCACCCCATCGCTGCTGCCCCTCAGGTCCAGCCCGAAGCCTGTGCGAAGTGATTCAAGCGACACCGAGGCATGGTGCAATGGACGAATGGTCTTGCTGGTCACCTCATGATCCTACCCACGACGAGACCGACGTGGCCGGAGCACACGTTAATAGGTCACCGGCAGTGGCACATATTCGCCAGTCGACGGAGGCAAATGTGCGTGGCGAATGGTTGCCTTGGTCGCAGCATTCCATGCCTCAGTCGCAGCCACTGAGCCGTGCTGCGCCTTCGGGTAGGCGATGGTTGCGACTGCCACATACTGAGGATCATCGATCGGGAACACTCCCGCGAAGGTATACACAAAGTCCTTGCGATACCCGCCCTGACCATCACCCTGCTCGGCGGTGCCTGTCTTGCCGCCGACGCGGTAGCCCGCGACTGCGGCTTGTTCCGAGATCCAGGCTTGATTCGCGACGTTCTCCATCATTGCGATCGTCTGCTGGGCAGCATCAGCCGAGACCACTCGGGTTTCTTGGGCCTCTTCCGCGGTGTGCACCTCTCCGCGCGAATCAGTACAGCTTTTCACGAGTGAGGGTTCGATTCGAACGCCCCCGTTTGCGATTGCCTGATAACTGCTTGCAGTTTGAATAATGGTGGTTGAGAAACCCTGGCCAAACATGGTGTTGTAGCTCGTTTGCCGATCCCAGTCCTGCACATCGAGCAGCAGTCCCGCGCTCTCGAGAGGCATCCCTGCCTGCGTTGGCTCACCAAATCCGAACTTCGCGAGGTAGTCGTGTCGGGTCTGCTCACTGAGCCGAGCACCGATACCCGTGATACCAACGTTTGAAGATTCCACCAGAATGCCATTGAGCGTCCAGGGCATGGGGTCATGCACAAACGCGTCGCTGTAGACGACGCCGGGCTCTGGCGTCGCGGAGTATGTCGTGTAGTACTGCGTGTAGGCATCAGCTGCCCCCTGATCCACGAGCATCGCTGCGGTGAGAATCTTGGAGGTTGACCCGGGTTCGTAGGGCCAAGTGAACGAACGTGCTTCTCTGCGCTCGGCAGTTGAGGCGCTCACATCGTTTGGATCAACGGAACGGTCTTCGGCTACCGCCAGAAGCTCGCCGGTCTTGGCATCCATGATGGTTAAGAGGCCCCACTCTGCGGCGCTCTTTGCAACTTGCGCGTCGAGCACCTGCTGCGCTTCAAACTGCAAATCAACGTCAAGAGTGAGCTGTACAGTGCCACCGTTTTCTACTTCTTGCGCGACAACCACGCTGCCAGGCAAGCGCACCCCATCGGCACCCATCTCATAGGTTTCACTACCGTCGATACCGACAAGACACTCATTCTGAGAAAACTCGATCCCAGCCTGCGGTGCACCATCTGACCCGACAAAACCGACGATACTGCCGGCGACCGCACCGTTCGGGTAGACCCGTTGCGGGTTCGTATCAAAGGTCATCCACGGGATATCGAGTTCTTTGAGTGCGTTCAGGGTCGTCAGATCAATACCGCGTTTCACATAGGCAAAGTCTGACTTTGGGTCTGCTGCGAGTGCGTCATCAACAATGGCGCCGATCTCTTCTGCGGACTGCCCGGTGATGGAACCGATCTCAGCGAACGCTTCTTCTGCGCTGACCTGAACCGTTCCAATGCCGCCGTCTTCGACCACACGCCAGAACTTGCCACCGTTGAGTCGCACATTCTTTGGTGAGAGTTGTGCGTCATACCGTTCATCAGTAGTCGCAAGCACCACGCCGTTGCGATCGACAATGTCGCCCCGCACGCTCGGCACGGCAACTGGCACTCCCCGCTTATCAAGCGCGTCCTCATTGTGCTGGGCCGCAGAAACGATTTGCACATCGACCAATCGAATCGTGAACACCACTGCGCCGATCAGTACCAAGACCAGTGCAATGACGCGTCGCGCCACGAGAGGTCGCAGTCGAGGCATTGAGCTGCTCCTTCAGGGGTGTAATCGACGCTTTAGTGAGTCACCGGTGCCGGGAGTGGGCCTTCCCACGGTATCGGCGTCTGAGCCGCAGCGCTCGCAACCTCAGCGGCCTGTTCCGGATTCCGTTCGGCTAAGAGGCCGTTCGCATCGACGATTGGCAAACCATCGAGGGTGGCATTCGCGATCAGGCTCCCCTGGGCTGTGGACACGGGACCGGCAATCGCACCAAGCACTGCCCCGTCGCTTAAGCGAAGGGTCGCCGGTGTCAGGTTCTGCACCATGCCAAGGCTGACTGCGTTCTGCGCAAGGTTCTGCGGCGATGACAGCTTCGCGGCGTTCTGTGTGAGCACGCGCTCCACCCGGGTCAAGTCTCGGAGTTCAACCTGAAGCGCTCTCGCTTCGTATGCCCCCTCAGATACAGCGATGCTCAGTCCGAGCTGCACAATCAGTGTGACGAGGATGATGCCAACGGCTGCCAATGCCCCGGCAATCGGAGTGAGCTTCTTCTTCCGGACTGAAAATGATGGTGCGGGCGCGAGGTGGAGAGACGGGCGCCCGGCGTGGGTCTCCTCTGGTGCCGTATGCGCCGGAGCACCGAGCACCGCACGCATTGCTTCACGGTCGAGCGGAATGGTCTCTGCGCTCATGCGGTGGCCTCTCTCTTCCGCTCAACCGCTCGCAGGCGAACCGGAATCGAACGGGTGTTTCGGTCTTGTTCTTCCTGGCTTGCCCGCTCGGCGCCGCGAGTGAGCAGCGAAAACTCTGCCCGGTGCTCGGGAAGCTCAATCGGTAGGCCAGCGGGTGCGGTCGAAGTGGTGCGTGTCGCAAACAGTCGTTTCACGAAGCGATCCTCGAGAGACTGGTAGGACATCACCACTGCTCGCCCGCCAAGATTGAGCAGGTCGAGTGCGGCCGGTAGTGCTGATTCGAGCGCACGGAGTTCACCGTTCACCTCGATGCGAAGCGCCTGAAATACGCGCTTCGCTGGGTGACGCTGATGCTTCACTGCAGCGGGAGTGGCATGTTGCAGCACATCGACGAGTTGAGCCGTGCTGACGAGCGGCGTCTCTGCTCGTGCCGCGACGATTGCCCGAGCATAGCGACCAGCAAGTGGCTCTTCGCCGTATCGCTCAAAGATCGCCCGCAGTTGGCCTTCGCTTGCGTGTGCAAGTACCTCAGCTGCGGTCTGACCGCTGCGCTGATCCATGCGCATGTCAAGTGGCGCGGCAACGGCATACGCGAAACCACGCGCGGCCTCATCAAGCTGCAGTGAGGACACCCCAAGATCGAACAGCACCCCATCGATCGCCTGATAGCCGAGGCCACGCACCACGTCAGCAATCTCTGAGTAGACGGCGTGTACGCCACGAAACCGGCCACCAAACGCGGCGAGCCGCTGACCGGCAAGCGCCTGCGCCTGCGTGTCACGGTCGAGTCCGATCACGGTGAGACCGGGATGCGCTGCGAGCATCGCTTCGGTGTGGCCACCCATGCCCAGGGTCGCATCAACGATGACGGCGTCTGTGCGCTGCGCGACGGGCGCGAGCAGTTCGAGGCACCGGTCGAGCAGCACAGGCGTGTGCCGTTCGCCGGGAAGAAGTGATTCTGAGTGAAGGTTCATCGTGCACCGGGCCACCGGGCCTCCCGGTTCCCCGTCGGCCCACCTGGCACCGGGGAAGGTGCGCCAGGGCGGTAGACGAGAAACCGCGAAACCCGGATCAAAACATTCCCGGAATCACCTCCTCTTCAATATCTGCAAACGCGCTTTCCTGTTCGTTGAGGTAGCGCTGCCACGCATCCGCATCCCAGATTTCCGCCCGGCTCCCAGCACCGATCACGGCGAGATCCCTTCCGAGGCCCGCGTAGGTTCGCAGCGCCGCAGGAACGGTCACCCGGCCCTGCTTATCGGGAGTTTCAGCATGAGCACCAGAAAGAAAGACACGCAGGTAATCACGCCCCTGTTTCGAAGTAATCGGTGCTTCTCGAATTCGCTCATGCATCTGCGCGAATTCCTGCTCACTGAAGACGTAGAGGCATCGCTCCTGCCCACGAGTAATCACGACACCGTCTGCAAGCGCGTCTCGGAACTTCGAAGGGAGGATCAGTCGGCCCTTTTCGTCGAGCTTGGGAGTGAACGTGCCGAGGAACATTGGGCCACTCCCTTCTGCGGATCAGTGCTTCCGCCTCAGAACTCCAAAGCGTACCAACACTCACCACTTTACCCCACTTCGCTCCACTTTGCTCACTTTTTCACCACAAATCGCTCCACTCTGATCCCCGCCGCGACCGGTCGCCAAAATGAGCACTCGAGCACAAGGACGACGCGCCGGGTGGGCCGCCGCAGCGCACCAACAGGCGAACGCGATTCAGGTGAGTGTTCGCACCCGCGCCACCTCGGTCGAACAGCACCGACCACCACGACAGTTCAGACGAAGGGAGGTCTCGGCATCAGCACATCAGATGCGCGCCACAACACCATGGCGGGCGGCGTGCGCAAAGCACGCGTCCCGTCACGAGGCGCGCAGAAACACCGCACTTGTCGCGCGGGAAGTCGCCAGAAGCCGCCTGACCCTCGAGTCGTCCCCAGAGAATGACGGTGAAACCGTCAGCGCACACCGGCGAAAGCAACACACGAAGTGCGCTTCGTGTGGGACCCCCACATCATGAGTGTCTTGCGGGGACGAGACTACCGGTCTCCACCCATTCGCTCGTCCCAGCGCCGGTTCATACGGTCAGTCAGCGTCTCACGATCTGCTGTCGCCTGGTGCTGTGATGAGCGCGAAAACGGCGTGTCCTCGATGTGCTCCTCGCGCTTCGAGAACGCCAGCAACGTGCCACCAAGCATCATCGCAAAGCCAATGAGCCCAAGCCACAGCATCTGCAGACCGACGCCAGCAAGCAGCACGCCAATTCCTGCGAGAATCACCAGAATGCCCAGAACGAGCGAGCGCATGTTGAGCTTCGCAGGCGAACCAGATGCCTTCAACACATCGGCTTCGCTCTGGTACAGCCGTCGCTCCATATCATCGAGCAACTGCTGTTCGCGCTCTGACAGCCCCATTGTTGGCCTCCCACCACTGAAAACCGGGTTCAACCAGTCTACTTCGCCCTAGCGCAGCTAGGCTAGCCACGTGCAAGAAACCACACGACTCGCAGGACTTATACAGGAGCGTCTCGACGACGAGATCTCTCGCCACGAGGCCTCACTTGACGCACGCGGTCCCGACGCGACCCCCATCTTTGATGAATGCCGCGCATTTCTGACGGGTGGAAAACGGCTCAGAGCTCGCTTTGCAGTGATGGGCTTTCAGGCGGTACAACCGCTCGATCTGACCGCACCCCCCTCGTCACGCGTCGCCGCAGTGCTTGATGCAGCGTGCGCGCTCGAGATGTTTCATGCCGCAGCACTCATCCATGACGACATCATTGATCGCTCAGACACCCGCAGAGGGCGGGCGGCCGCGCATCACCTGTTTGCCAGGCATCATCGCGATCATGGGTGGCGCGGGGAAGCCCGGCACTTTGGCATTTCAACAGCGATTCTGCTCGGAGATCTCCTGCAGTCTTGGGCAGATGAACTCTTCGAGCGTGCAACCATCACACTTGACGCCCCACGCTCCGCCCGAAACCATTTCAACCGAATGCGCAGCGAGGTGGCAATCGGCCAATACCTCGATGTCGTTGAGGAACAACAGCCAGGGTTTGCTGAGGAGTCCGTGCAACTCGAGCGATCCACTAGGGTGCTCGTCTACAAATCGGCGAAGTACAGCGTCGAGGCTCCCCTGCTCATTGGCGGCGCGCTCGCGGCAGCCTCAGATGAACAAGAGCAAGCGCTCAGCGAGTTTGGGTTGCCCGTCGGAGTCGCGTTCCAACTGAGGGACGACCTTCTGGGAGTGTTTGGTGACCCCTCGGTGACCGGCAAGCCGGCTGGAGATGATCTCCTCGAGGGCAAACGGACGGTGTTGACGACACTGGCGAGAGGGGCTCTCCCCACCTCTCAACAGCGATTGTTTGATTAGTTGCTCGGAGATCGCGATCTGGAAATCGGACAGCTCACCATGCTGCAGCAGACGATCCGCGACAGCGGCGCGGTAGATCAGGTCGAAGCAATGATTCGAAGAAACGTCGATCGCGCTGAAGCAGCACTCGATTTTGCGCCGCTCACACCAGACGTGCGCACGAGCCTCATCGAGCTCGCTCATCACGCGACAAATCGAGTGGCCTAAGCGCTCGTGGCGGCGCCCGCCCACGACTGACATGCAGCGCGAGCGGCGAACAGTTAGAAGGCCAAACCCTGCGTCGCCCTGCGCACCGCACTCTTGCGACCAGCGTTCAGGGCGGCAATCGGACGCTCACCCAGTTCATTATTTTCGGTGAGCACCCACGCAACCGCTTCTTCCTCGCTGAATCCGGCATCATGAAGCGCAAGAAGCGTGCCACGCAGCGAGTTCAGTGGCTCGTCGCCAGCGATGAACTCTGCGGGGATGCGAAGCACCCCGTCGATGCGCACTGCAGCGAGATAGTGATCCTCGATCAAGCGATGCAGTTTGCTCGGAGTCGTGCTCCAGCGTTCAACGAGATCTGGAATGGTCAGATAGGCAATGTCTGAGGAGGCAGTCACGCTTCCAGCCTAAACGACTGAGCGAGGATCACGCACCAGGCGGCGCGCCGCCACACTGAGGAGTTTTCTGCCGAATAGAATCGCCGGGTGACCTCTGCCCCAGTCGATCCGCTCATCGGGCAAACGCTCGACGATCGATATGTGGTGCGTTCTCGCATTGCACGCGGCGGCATGGCAATGGTCTATCTCGGAGATGACCTCCGGCTTGGGCGTCGTGTGGCCATCAAGATCATGCACGCACATCTCAGCGATGACGAAAATTTCACGCGACGGTTTGAGCAGGAGGCTCGAAGCGCCGCGGGGCTCGGTCACCCGAACATTGTCAATGTGTTCGATCAGGGTGAAGCCGCAGGGGTTCCGTACCTGGTCATGGAATATCTCCCTGGCATCACGCTCCGGGAACTCCTCAAGCAGCATCAGCGGTTGACCAGCGAACAAGCCACAGAAATTGCCGAGGCTATCCTCTCAGGTCTCGCAGCCGCGCACGACGCCGGCATCGTGCATCGAGACCTCAAGCCAGAAAATGTGTTGCTGGCCGACGACGGCCGAATCAAGATCGGTGATTTCGGGCTTGCGCGAGCGGTCAGCGCAAACACCACGACCGGGCAAGCTTTGCTCGGCACAATCGCCTACCTCTCCCCCGAACTCGTGACGCGTGGCGTTGCAGACGCGCGAAGCGACGTCTATGCCTTTGGCATCGTGCTCTTCGAGATGCTCACCGGCCAGCAGCCGTACACGGGCGAACAACCAATGCAGATCGCCTACCAACACGCTCACTCCGACATGCCACTGCCGTCAACGGTGGTCGTTGATGTGCCGGAGACGTTCGATCATTTGGTGCGATGGACCACCCACCGTGACCCCGACGCCAGGCCAGCGAACGCTCGCGAAGCACTCGAATTCCTATGGTCTGTACAGCGCGACGGCTTGGCCGCTGCAACGCGCGTGTTTCCGGTGCTCCCAGACACCGGCGGCATCACCCCCGCAACTGCGGTGCTCGATGAGGCAAGTCGCGAGGTGCTCGCCCGCGCAGACTCAGGTTCGCCGAACCCGCACCCGCTCTCTGCAACCGATCGCGCCCAGCGGGTTGCGCAACGGCGATCGCGGCGAGGGGTCCTCATCGCTGCCCTGCTCGTGGTGCTGCTGGGCGCAGCTGGCCTCGGTGGCTGGTGGTGGGGCCAGGGGCCGGGATCGCGCGTGACCGTGCCTGCGGTCGAAGGACTCAGCATCACTGAGGCCACGGGGCTCTTAGAGGAGTCAACGCTGCGAGTAACGGTCGTCGAGTGCTCGAGCCTCACCATCGAGGCGGGGCGTGCTGTGCGCACTGAGCCAAGTGAGGGTTCGCGTGTCGAGCGAGAAAGCGAAGTTCAGCTGTGTGAGTCCACCGGCCCCGAGCTGCTGCCTCTCCCGAGTGTGGTCGGCCTTCCGCTCGAAGAAGCTGAGCAAGAGATCGAGCGCCAGCGATTCACCGTCGGCACCGTACGAGAAGAAGTCTTCGACAGTGCTGAGTCGGGAACGGTGCTGCGCATCACCGATCCCGACGGCACGGAGCTCCCCGAAACCTACCCAGAACAAGGCGTGATCGACCTCGTACTGTCTGCTGGACCACTGCCAGATCTTTCGGGCAACACGGTGGAACAAGCCACGAACATTTTGAGCACACTGGGTCTCAACGTCGACACGGGTCTGAACACGAGCGACTACAGCGACAGCGTCGCCGAAGGCCATGTCATTTCACTGATTCTGCCCGATGGTGCCGTGCGCAAGGGTGACACCGTAGGGTTCCACGTCTCGCTCGGCAAAGAACTCATCGAGATCCCTGACGTGAGGGGCATGAGCCTTCGACGTGCGATGGAACAGCTCGAATCGCTTGGATTACAACCCCAGACTGCACTTCCAGAGCTCCTCTGGGACTCAGCAGAAGTCGACCGCGACACCACACCTCAGGCAGGCACACGGGTAGAGCCCGGCACCGAGGTACGAGTCAGAGCTTCGATCTAATCTCACACCTTCGGGCCGAGCACGCACTCACCCGCGTCAGAAGCTACCGGGCCAGGCTCTTGAGTTCTTGCGCTACCTGGAACGCTAGCTCAAGCGATTGCATGTGGTTCAGACGAGGATCACACACTGACTCGTAGCGAGTCGCAAGCGATGCCTCATCGATGTTTTCACTGCCACCAAGGCACTCGGTCACATCGTCGCCCGTGAGCTCGACGTGGATGCCGCCCGGAACCGTGCCGACCTCGCGGTGTGCCTCAAAAAAGCCCAACAGCTCATTCATGACGTCATCGAAGCGACGGGTCTTGTATCCGGTCGCCGTCGTGATGCCATTACCGTGCATCGGGTCGGTGACCCACAGCGGTGTCGCTCCCGCATCGCGCACCCCTGCAAGCAACGGAGGAAGCGTGTCACGAATCTTCTCAGCACCCATTCGGCTAATGAAGGTAAGTCTGCCCGGCTCGCGCTCAGGATCAAGTTTGTCAATGAGGCGGAGCGCATCATCGACCGTGGCGGTTGGGCCGAGCTTCACCCCAATGGGGTTCCTCAGGTGCGACAGGAACTCGACGTGAGCACCGTCGAGATCTCTCGTGCGTTCGCCGATCCAGAGCATGTGACCTGACGTACCGTATGGCGCGCCGGTGCGTGAGTCGATGCGCACCAGAGGCCGCTCGTAGTCAAGCAGGAGCGCCTCGTGACTGACGTAGAACTCTGTCTGGTTGAGCGCGGAGCTTTCAACACCGCACGCCTCCATGAAACGAAGCGCGCGATCAATCTCCGAGGCGAGAGCTTCGTAGCGCTGGTTGGCGGGGTTTGACACAAATCCCTGGTTCCAAGCGTGCACCTGACGCAGGTCGGCAAACCCACCCTGCGTGAATGCTCGGATCAGGTTCAAGGTTGATGCAGAAACGTGGTACCCGCGCACCAAGCGCGAGGGGTCTGTTGCGCGTGATTCGGGGGTGAAATCGTACCCGTTCACCAGGTCCCCCCGGTATGCAGGCAGAGTCACACCATCACGGGTTTCGGTATCGCTCGAGCGTGGCTTTGCAAATTGACCGGCCATGCGGCCGACTTTGATCACCGGCATCGAGGCGCCGTAGGTCAGCACAACTGCCATCTGCAACAGCGTCTTCACGCGGTCGCGAATCTTGTCGGCGGTGGCTGCGTCAAAGGTCTCTGCGCAGTCACCTCCCTGCAGCAAGAAGGCTTCACCTCGTGCTGCCTGAGCCAGGCGCTCACGCAGGCGATCAACTTCACCGGCAAAGACAAGGGGCGGTTGACTCGCAAGGTCATCAGAGGCAGCCTGCACTGCCGCAGGATCACCCCAGGTGGGTTGCTGCTTTGCAACGAGCGAACGATAACGATCAAGCTCGGAGATGCTTGAAACGTGTTGTGGTGCGCTCTGCTGAGTCACTGCAGCCTACTTTCCGAACCGTAACGAAAAATTGCTGCGGTCATCCGCAGCGTCTCCAGTCTACCGCCGCCTATGACGAAGCAGGAACCCGGGAACGAACGCTAGAAGCGTACACGTCGACATACTCCTGCTGGCTGAGGCGCTGAATTTCCACCATGATCTCATCGGTGACGCTTCGCAGCACAAAACGATCGGCACTCATACCGGCGAACCTGCTGAAATCTAACGGTTCACCTATGACCGTGCCGATGCGACGCACTCGAGGGATCTTGGCTCCGATAGGCATGCATTTCTCTGTGTCAATCATCACCGCCGGCACCACGACCGCGCCTGACTCCAGGACCAATCGCGCCACCCCGGTGCGCCCACGATAGAGCCTTGCATCGGGACTGCGCGTTCCCTCGGGATACAGCGCAAGCACCTCACCGCGTTCGAGCACTGACAGCCCGGTATTCAGTGATGCCTCTGAGGCTTTTCCGCCAGACCGATCGATCGGGATTTGCCCCACAGAGAGCATGAAGGTCTTCACAAACCAGCCCTTGAGGCCCTTGCCGGTGAAATAGTCGCTCTTCGCGAGAAACGAGACGCGTCGATCAATCATGAGCGGCATAAAGAACGAATCGATGACCGAGAGGTGGTTGCCCACAATAATGACGGGGCCGGTTGTGGGCAGGTTCTCGGCGCCCTGCACCCACGGCCGAAAGATCGTCTTGAGCAGTGGACCGAACACGAGGTGCTTAAAGAACCAGTAGATCACGCCGCGCCTCACCTCTTCATCACTTCAGATTGAACCAAGCGGCAGCCGTGTTTCGCACACCGTCTTCAGCACACACCTTCTGAGGAGGCTTCCTCAGAATCACTGCATTCAGAATACCTGATTTGTAGATTCCCAACGGCGAATGAAGTCCACTTTCGGCGAAGTGCAATAAGCTTGAGCCGTACCGTCCCCACACCGTCGTTGATGGTGTTCCACCCAGTTTCGGGTACCGAAGGAGCTACCGTGAATCTCACAGAAACACCAATCATCATTCCTGTTGCGCCGAGTGATAACGTCACCGATCTACTCGAACAGCGCGTCGCTGCCACCCCAGATCGAGTCATTTCTGCGACTCCTCAGGGCGACAGCTGGAACGATGTCACCGCTCGCGCGTTCCGCGACCGGGTGGTCGCCGTTGCAAAGGGTTTTGCCGCCGCAGGCGTGCAGCCGGGTGACCGAATTGGGTTCATGTGCAAAACCTCCTACGAGTGGACCCTGGTTGATTTCGCGCTCTTCTATGCCGGCGCGGTCATGGTTCCCATTTACGAGACGTCGTCCCCTCTGCAGATTCAGTGGATCCTCGAAGACTCAGGCGCTCGGGGCATCATCACTGAGACCGCCGAACTCGCCGGGCGGCTCGCCGAGGTCCGATCAGACGTGCAAGGTATCGACTTCGAGTGGCGCCTCGACGAGGGAGCCCTCGAATCGCTCGCTCAGTCCGGCTCAGAGATTGCCGACGAAGAGATCGAACGGCGCCGCACGATCGCCAATGGTGACGATACTGCCACGCTGATTTACACCTCGGGATCGACTGGTCGCCCGAAGGGCTGCGTGCTCACCCACTCCAACTTTGTTGATCTGTCCCGCAACTCTGCCGCAGCGCTTGGCGAGGTTGTCAATGAGCAGGGATCATCGACGCTGCTGTTCGTCACCCTTGCCCACGTGTTCGCTCGGTTCATCTCGATCCTGGCAGTGCATTCGGGTGTCCGAGTCGGCCACCAGCCTGACACGACCAAGCTGCTTCCCTCGCTCGGCAGCTTCCGCCCCACCTTCTTGCTCGCCGTGCCACGCGTGTTCGAGAAGGTCTACAACTCGGCCGAACAGACCGCCGAGGCCGGCGGCAAGGGCAAGATTTTCCGCGCCGCTGCACAGGTTGCTGTGCAGCACAGCCAGAAGGTCATGGCAGGCGAGAAGGTGCCGTTCGGCCTGAAGCTCAAGTTCAAGCTGTTCGACAAGCTTGTCTTCTCCACACTGCGAGAAAAGATGGGCGGTCGCGTCCGGTTCGCCGTGTCCGGCTCGGCTCCGCTCAGCCACTACCTTGGCCACTTCTACCACAGCCTTGGCATCAAGATTCTTGAGGGTTACGGCCTGACCGAGACCACTGCGCCGGTCACCGTAAACCTGCCCGACAAGTTCAAGATCGGCACCGTCGGTCCAGCACTCCCGGGCCATACCGTGCGCATTGCCGACGACGGCGAGATCGAGGTGAAGGGCCTCGATGTGTTTAAGGAATACTGGAACAACCCTGAAGCCACCAAGGCAGTGTTCACCGACGACGGCTTCTTCCGCACGGGCGACCTCGGTTCACTGGACAGTGATGGGTATCTCACGATTACCGGGCGCAAGAAGGAGAGCATCGTCACCGCTGGCGGCAAGAATGTTGCTCCCGCGGGCCTCGAAGATCCGATTCGGTCCTTCACCGTGATCGGTCAAGTCGTGGCACTGGGCGATCAAAAGCCATTCATTTCTGCGCTGGTGACCCTCGACACAGAAATGCTGCCCACTTGGCTCAAGAACAACGGGCTCGATGCAACGATGTCACTCGAAGAGGCCGCACAGAATCCGGTCGTGCGTGCCGAAGTGCAGCGCGCCATCGACCACGGCAATAAGTATGTGTCACGCGCCGAGAGCATCCGCAAGTGGGTCATCTTGCCGACCGAATTCACCGAAGCATCCGGTCACCTCACGCCGAAGATGAGCATCAAGCGCGACAATATTCTGCGCGATTTTGCTGGTGAGATTGCTGGCATGTACGGCGAGAACCCGCAGACCGAAGCAGTACATACCTCATAGGTCATGTGCGACACAGCTGTGGCGGGAGAGCGGCATCTGCTCCCCCGCCACAGCTGTCTCATCGCCAGGCCCCAGGCGTAACCACCAGGCCAACTGCGCATCACCGTCCTGTTTCAGGCGCGGCAAATGTGGCAGCCCACCATCATGCCTCCCGAGACACAAGCCAGGATCTCGCCTCGCCAATGGCCGAAGGAGCCTGTTGTTGAGAACCAGGCTGAAATGTCTAGAACCAGGCTGAAGCCCGGATCTGTCGCATCGCGATGCCGCGGGTGTCACGATCGAGCCGGTTGAGATACAGCGTGCCGTCGAGATGATCACACTCGTGCTGCAGAGCCTGCGCAAGCAGCCCCTCTCCGGTGATCACCACCTCGTTCCCTGAGAGATCGATGCCCTGCGCTGTCGCTTTCGGATACCGGGACACCTCAAACCAGAGGTCAGGCACTGAGAGGCATCCTTCGCCCATGAGCACAGGGTCACCGCTCAGTTCAATGAGCTCTGGATTGAGGAGATAACTCACCACACCATCAATATGCAGACTAAACGCACGGAGCGTGTGTCCAATCTGGGTAGCCGCGAGCCCGGCCCGACCATCAAATGCAACTGTGTCGCACAGATCTGTCACGAGTGCTTCCACGCCCTCATCGATGGCAAGAATTGGGTCACAGACGGTGCGCAGCACCGGGTCGCCAAACACCCGAATCTCGCGAACCGCCATGTGAACTACCCCTCAACAATCACGAGCAACAGATCGCCAGCTTCGACGCCGCGTGCACCCTCGAAAATGATCCGTTCCACGCGGCCCGCTACCGGAGCTGTGATGGCAGCTTCCATCTTCATCGCTTCGATAGTCGCTATCGGCTGACCCGCCTCAACAGTGTGTCCGACCGCAGCTTTCATGGTGACGGTGCCCGAGAATGGCGCCGCGACGTGACCCGAAACTGACCGGTCAGCCTTTTCTGCCGTCACGGTCTGCACCGTGACCGACTCATCCTTCACAAAGACTGGCCGCAGCTGACCGTTCACCCGAACCATGACGGTGCGAATGCCCTTGTCATCGGCTTCGCCAATTGCCTCGAGCCCGACATACAGTCGCACACCCTTCGAGAGGTCAATGGCATGCTCCGCGCCAACTTCGAGACCGTACAGGTAGTCCCCCGTGTCGAGAATCGAGAGATCTCCAAACCGCTCACGGGTCTCATGGAAATGTCTGGTCGGCGCGGGAAAGAGCAGCCGGTTCAGGGTGTCACGCCGCTCAAAGCTTGTACCCTGCAACAGCGCGCTGTCCCCTTCCGACACCTCGGTAACAGCAATCGAGACCTGACGCCCAGCGAGCACCTTGCTGCGGAACGGTTCGGGCCACCCTCCTGGGATTTCTCCCAGTTCACCCGCAAGGAACCCAACGACGGAATCAGGAACGTCGTAGTTTTGCGGGTTGGCTTCAAAGTCTGCGGGGTCAGCGTCGACCGCGGCAAGATGCAGCGCGAGATCGCCCACCACCTTCGATGAAGGAGTCACCTTGGGAATACGTCCCAGGATTCTGTCGGAGGCAGCATACATGTCTTCGATCTTTTCGAAATTGTCTGCAAGCCCAAGCGCAATCGCTTGCTGTCGCAGGTTCGAGAGCTGACCACCGGGAATCTCATGCGTGTACACCCGGCCCGTGGGCGAGGGCAGCCCCGACTCAAAAGGACGGTACGCAGTGCGCACCGCGTCCCAGTACGGCTCGAGGGCGAAGACCGACTCCTGACTGATACCCGTATCGCGTTCCGTGTTTGCCAAAGACGCGACGAGCGCAGACAGCGATGGCTGAGCGGTGGTGCCCGCCATCGGCGCCGAGGCCGCGTCAACCGCGTCGACTCCTGCGCGTGCGGCAGCGAGCAGCGTGGCCAGCTGCCCACCGGGAGTATCGTGCGTGTGAAGATGCACCGGCAAATCAAACCGCTCGCGTAACGCGGTAACCAGTGTCTCTGCAGCAGCGGGACGGAGCAAACCAGCCATGTCCTTGATCGCAAGAATATGCGCACCAGACTCGACGATCTGCTCAGCCAAGCGCAGGTAGTAGTCGAGCGTAAATTTATCCTCGCTCGGATCAAGCAGGTTTCCGGTGTAGCACAATGCGACCTCGGCAACCGCGGTTCCCGTTTCGCGAACCGCATCGATAGCCACCCGCATTTGGTTGACATCATTCAACGCATCATAAATGCGGAAAATATCGACACCGGTCGCGGTAGCTTCTTTGATAAATGCTTGAGCGACCTTCGAGGGGTACGGGGTGTACCCGACCGTGTTCTGGCCACGAAGGAGCATCTGAATTGGCACATTGGGCAGGGCTTCACGCAGCGCGGCAAGTCGTTCCCAGGGATCCTCGGCAAGAAAACGGAGTGCGACGTCATAGGTCGCGCCACCCCACGCTTCGACAGAGAATAGCTCGGGGGTCAACCGAGCCACACACGGTGCAGCAGCCACCAGATCTTTGGTTCTCACTCGAGTCGCCAGCAGTGACTGGTGCGCGTCTCGGAACGTCGTCTCGGTTACCGCAAGAGCCTTCTGCTCTCGCAGTGCCCGAGCAAAACCCTCAGGACCGAGCTCACGCAGCCGCTGTCGCCCAGCTGATGCTGCCGGTTGTGAGACATCACACATCGGAAGCTTTGCCTGCGGTTCAATCGTCGCGGGCCGAACACCGTGGGGCTGGTTGACCGTCACATCAGCGAGATACTGCATCAGGCGGGTTGCCCGGTCTTTCGGCTTATTCAGCGTGAGCAGCTCTGGCCGCTCCTCAATGAAAGAGGTGCTGACATCACCTGCCTGAAAATCAGCATCGTCGAGCACGGCCTGCAAGAACGGAATGTTCGTTGCCACACCGCGAATACGGAACTCTGCAAGTGCACGCCGCGCGCGAACCACGGCCGCGGCGAAGTCACGCCCGCGACAGGTGAGTTTCGCAAGCATCGAGTCGAAATGGGGGCTGATGTGCGCACCAGGGTTGATCGTTCCGCCATCGAGGCGCACTCCGCCACCACCGGGCGAACGGTAGGTGGTGATGCGCCCCAGGTCGGGTCGGAACCCATCAGCCGGGTTCTCAGTCGTGATGCGGCACTGCAGCGCAGCACCGTGCATCTTGATATTCTCTTGCTGGAGCCCAAGCTCTTCGAGGGTAACGCCCGATGCAATACGCATCTGAGCCTGAACAAGATCAATATCAGTGATCTCTTCGGTGACCGTGTGCTCGACCTGAATACGCGGATTCATCTCGATGAACACATGCTGTCCAGCACGCTCGCCCTCGGTGTCGAGCAAGAATTCGACGGTGCCTGCGTTCTCGTAGCCAATTGACTGCGTGAAAGCGATCGCATCGCGGGTCAGCGCATCCCTCGTGGCCTGACTCAGGTTTGGCGCAGGCGCGATCTCGACGACCTTCTGATGCCGGCGTTGTACAGAGCAGTCGCGTTCGAAGAGATGAACCGCGGCACCGGTTCGGTCGGCCAACACCTGCACTTCAATGTGCCGTGGCCGCAAGACTGCCTGCTCGACGAACATGGTGGCATCGCCAAAGGCACTCTCTGCCTCGCGCATCGCGGCTTCGAGCGCCTCGCGAAGGTCCGATTCGCGCTCAACACGACGCATGCCACGTCCGCCACCACCAGCAACCGCCTTCGCAAACACCGGGAAGCCGATTGCTCGCGCACCTTCTATCAGCTCATCAATATTCTGTGATGGTGGTGTTGACTGCAGCACCGGGACACCAGCGGCGATCGCGTGCTGTTTCGCCGATACTTTGTTGCCAGCCATCTCCAGCGCCCGCTTGCCCGGACCGATGAAGGTAATGCCGGCGGCCTCAGCGGCAGCAGCAAGCTCGGGGTTCTCCGACAAGAAGCCGTAGCCGGGGTAAATTGCATCTGCGCCAGCCTCACGTGCAACCCGAACGATCTCTTCGACATCGAGATATGCGCGCACCGGATGCCCCTCGATGCCGATGAGGTATGCCTCGTCAGCTTTCAATCGGTGCAGAGAATTGCGATCCTCATAGGGAAACACCGCAACGGTCTTTGCCCCGAGCTCATTCGCCGCGCGAAACGCCCGAATTGCAATCTCACCGCGATTGGCGACCAGAATTTTCTTGAACACGTGACTCCTCACAACATCATGCCCACAACTGGAAAGCGCCCGGGGATCAGCCTACATGCACACGGACTGCAACGAAGAATATGTGCGAAACATGTGTGAAGTCTGTACAGCCCTAACACATCTCTTTGCCCAATGGTGACCAGCAACCATAAATTGGGAGGGTGCATGTACTAAGTGTGAGCTCACTCAAGGGCGGCGTTGGCAAGACGACAGTAGCGCTTGGACTCGCTTCAGCAGCGTTTTCAAGAGGTCTGCGTACGCTTGTCGTCGATCTCGACCCTCAGTCTGATGTGTCAACCGGCATGGATGTGAACCCTGAAGAGTATAGCAACATTTCACAGGTGCTCGAAAAGCCTCAGACTGTCCGTGCAGCAATTGCGCCGAGTGGGTGGAACAAGCACCACGAGGGCCTTATTCATCTGCTTGTAGGCAGCCCCTCTGCGATTAACTTCGATGTGCCCCACCCCACCATTCGTGAAATCTGGAAGCTTGAGGAAGCTCTCGCAATCGTTGAGGCAGACTACGATTTGGTCATCATCGACTGTGCGCCTTCCCTGAACGCACTGACCCGCACCGCATGGGCAGCAAGCGATCGGGTGCTGGTTGTGACGGAGCCTGGATTCTTCGCGGTGGCAGCGGCTGATCGTGCTCTGCGAGCAATCGAAGAGGTGCGACGTGGGATCAGCCCCCGCCTTGAGCCTTTGGGAATTCTCATCAATCGCGCTCGCCCACAGTCAACTGAGCACCAGTTCCGCATCAAAGAGCTCAAAGATCTCTTCGGCTCTCTCGTGCTTTCACCCCAACTTCCCGAGCGGACGTCGCTGCAGCAAACACAGGGTGCTGCGAAACCTGTCCACTTGTGGCCCGGCGAAACCGCACAGGAAATGGCTGGCTACTTCGACGAAGTGCTCGACCAGGTCGTTGCTTCCGCAAATATCGATGCTGGGGTCGTTCGCCCCACCACACGACGCACGGTCGATTCAGCGTTTGTCGCAGAAGAAGAGCCCGTGGGCGAAGACACTGCCGTCACCGACGCAGATCAATAGCGACGATTCTTTTCACAGTGCCCGCTGTGAAAAGCACGACCGCCGCACTCTCACAGAAGCGCGGTTGAGGTGAGCAGGCTCGCTTGAAGCCTTGAGGCGAAGGCGCCTGTTTCGATCAGGACGACTGGCGAAGCTGCCGTCGCGCTGCGAGTTCGTCAACTTCCGAAGGTTCGGTACGACGCTCGTCGAGGTCGACGAGCGAGGTCTCAACCTCGCGAAGCACCTTGCCGACGGCAATGCCAAACACTCCCTGTCCGCGACTGACGAGGTCAATGACCTCGTCATTTGACGTGCACAGGTACACACTCGCACCATCGCTCATCAGTGTGGTTTCTGCGAGATCGTGCACACCAGCTTCACGGAGCTGCGCCACCGCCGTGCGAATCTGTTGCAAGGAGATACCGGTGTCGAGCAGTCTCTTGACGAGCTTGAGCACCAAGATGTCACGAAAACCGTAGAGACGCTGCGAACCCGAACCAGTTGCATTTTGCACCGTCGGTTCAACCAATGATGTGCGCGCCCAGTAGTCGAGTTGGCGGTAGCTAATCCCTGCGGCCTTTGCCGCGACGGCACCCTTGAAGCCACCCTCGCGGTTGGGTTGAGGCAGACCATCAACAAACAGCGGTTGCGGTGAGGAAACGATAGCTGGGGTCTGCGCGAAGCCGTCCATCGCGTTCCTCTCTCTTCTGTGCGTGATCACTCAACGCTACCGCTCCATCATCACGGGAGCAATTAACCTTCAACCAAAACTTTAAGCGTGTCGCGGACACTTTCACCCGCGACGCGCCGCGTTCGTTACCGAGCAAGTCTGCGGCGCAGCACTCCTCGGCGCACCGTCTCAAAAAGATCGACGAGTTCTAGTGCGCGTTCACGCCCATCAGGGCTCGCACCCTTGATTCCACGTGCTTCAAGTGCCTGCCCGACCAGCTCAGCGTCGCGCTCAGCGGCAGCACGCATATTACGAAGGTGCCTCGGTGTCACACCAAGCTCAGCCAACTGTTGAAGCGCACTCAGCTCCCCCACGGACTCATGAGGAAAGACTTCCGTTGCGGGCAGAAGGCCTGCGGCAATCGCCTCACCGATGAATCGGGAACTCGCGCCAGTGATGCGCTGCAACTCTTCCCTGCTGAGTAGTCGACGAGGGGCGAGGATGCTGGAAGCACTGCGATTCGACGCACCAGGAATGACCGGGTCGCGCCCAGCGTCAATTTCATCGAGCACTTCCGCGATCACCTTGAGTGGCAGATAATGCTCCCTCTGCAACGTGAGAATGAGCCTGAGTCGCTCGATGTCGAGTTGCGAGAACTTTCGATACCCCGACTTCGTGCGGTCGGGAGTGACCAACCCCTGTTCCTCAAGAAAACGGAGCTTTGAGGGAGTGAGATCACCGAAGTCGTCCTGAAGCCGCTCCAGTACCTGCCCAATACTGAACTTGCTCGACTCTGGACGGCTGAGAGCCGCTGATGTCGCGGGCACCTAGCGCTGCCCCGGAAGGTCGAAGCGCGATGCGAAGAAGGTGAACTTAAACTTTCCAACCTGTACCTCCACACCATCGTGCAACCGCATCACGTCGTCTGTGCGGTGACCCTCACAGTAGGTGC
>JAAZFP010000032.1 GCA_012511645.1 Microbacteriaceae bacterium | reverse complement strand
TGTTCGCAAAGGTGCCGCGGATCATGACCTCGTGGTTGCCACGACGTGAGCCGTAGGTGTTGAAGTCCTTTGGCGCGATGCCATTGGCGACCAGGTACTGGCCCGCAGGAGTCTCCGCCTTAAAACTACCGGCAGGGCTGATGTGGTCAGTAGTGACCGAATCGCCCAGCTTGAGCAGCACCCGCGCACCGGAAATATCGGTAACCGGTGAGGGCTCGAGCTCCATGCCGTCGAAGTACGGCGCCTTACGAACGTAGGTCGACTTGTCGTCCCACTCGAAGGTGTTGCCATCTGGCGTCGGAAGCGAGTTCCAGTGCTCATCGCCATCGAACACCGTGGCGTACTTGGACTTGAACATGTCGCTGTCGATCGAATTGTCAGCGATCTTCTCCACCTCGACCGGATCCGGCCAGATGTCGCGAAGGAACACGTCATTGCCGTCCTGGTCCTGGCCGAGCGACTCATTCTCAAAGTCGAAGTCCATCGTGCCAGCCAGCGAGTACGCGATGACAAGCGGAGGGCTTGCCAGGTAGTTCATCTTGATATCGGGGTTGATGCGACCCTCGAAGTTGCGGTTGCCCGAAAGCACTGCGGTCACGGCGAGGTCGTTCTCATTTACTGCCGCCGAAATCTCTTCGTTCAGCGGGCCCGAGTTACCAATACAGGTGACGCAACCGTAACCGACGGTGTAGAAGCCAAGCGCTTCAAGGTCTGCGTTCAGACCTGACTTCTCGTAGTAGTCGGTGACAACCTTTGATCCGGGAGCCAGGGTCGTCTTCACCCACGGCTTTGCCTTGAGCCCCTTTGCGGCTGCGTTGCGTGCGAGCACGCCAGCGGCCAGCATGACCGAGGGGTTCGAGGTGTTGGTGCACGAGGTGATCGAGGCGAGCGTCACCGCTCCATGATCGAGTTCAAACTCGCGCCCCTGCTCGTCCTTCACCTTGGCCGGGTTCGACGCCTGCGCGTAGTTCAGCAGGTCCTTTTCGAACTGGGTCTTCGACGCCGAAAGCTCGATGCGGTCTTGCGGGCGCTTCGGGCCAGCGATGGAGGCAACCACGGTCGACAGATCAAGCTCGAGGTACTCACTGAACTCAGGCTCGACCGACGGATCGTGCCACATGCCCTGTGCCTGGGTGTATGCCTTGACCAGCTCGACGTTCTCTTCGCTGCGGCCGGTGAGGCGCAGGTAGTTGAGCGTGACCTCGTCGATGGGGAACATCGCGGCGGTTGAACCAAACTCTGGGCTCATGTTGCCGATGGTCGCGCGGTTTGCCAGCGGAACCGAGCCAACGCCCTCGCCGTAGAACTCGACAAACTTGCCGACCACACCGTGCTGACGAAGCATCTGGGTGATAGTGAGCACCACGTCGGTTGCGGTCACACCGGCGGGAATCTGGCCCGACAGCTTGAAGCCAACAACGCGCGGGATCAGCATCGAGATCGGCTGGCCAAGCATGGCCGCCTCTGCCTCGATACCGCCGACGCCCCAACCAAGCACGCCGAGGCCGTTCTCCATAGTGGTGTGCGAGTCGGTGCCAACACAGGTGTCAGGGTATGCCTGCAGCACGCCGTCAACCTCGCGTGCGAATGTGATACGAGCAAGGTACTCAATGTTCACCTGGTGCACGATGCCGGTGCCAGGAGGAACAACCTTGAACTCGTCAAACGCGCCCTGGCCCCAACGGAGGAACTGGTAACGCTCACCGTTGCGCTGGTATTCGATCTCAACGTTCTTTGCAGCGGCGCTCGGAGTGCCGTAGACATCTGAAATCACCGAGTGGTCAATGACCATCTCGGCGGGCGCGAGCGGATTGATCTGGTCAGGGCTGCCGCCGAGATCTACAACTGCCTCACGCATGGTCGCAAGGTCAACAACACAGGGAACGCCGGTGAAGTCCTGCATCAGCACGCGCGCCGGTGTGAACTGAATCTCGGTGTCAGGCTCAGCCGAGGGAACCCAGCCGCCAAGCGCCTCGATGTGCGCCTTCGTAATGTTCGCGCCGTCTTCGGTGCGAAGCAAATTTTCAAGCAACACCTTGAGGCTGTAGGGCAAGCGCTTCGCGCCCTCAACCGTATTGATGTCAAAAATCTGGTAGCCCTTGCCGCGGACCTCAAGGGTGGTCTGTGCGCCAAAACTATTGAGTGATGCCATCACCGCTCCGTTCGCAATTTATCTTGATATCAAGATATATCCTACCACTGAGCGTGCGACATCAGCGCCGGGTTCACTCCCCCGGCGAGCCACGCCCCGGCGTGTCATTCATCCGATGAATCGTTCGGCGTACTCGTTTGATCCGCAGACTCCCGATCGACCTCAGCGCTGACAGAGGCGAGCAGCAACCAGGTGAAGAGAATGGCCAGCGCAAACAAGGGCACTCCCATCACCAGACGAGCAATTCCGAGCGCCTCAGTGCTCCCCGCATAGAAGAGCGGCAGTTGCACTGCCAGGCGCGCAGCAAACATTGTGATCCAGACGACCGTCGCGAGTTGCGCCGCGTGGCGAAGCCGAGCATTCTTTCGCCAGTCAGTGAGTGACCCGCGAAGAAAACCGAGCACGAGACCAATCAACGGCCAACCGATCAGCAATGACACGGTGTGGGCCACGATCCAAGCACCATTAATGAAGAACCCCGGCACAAAATAGCTGCTTCCCTCGCCGGTGAAGAGCACTGCAGCAACACACACCGCAACACCCAGCGCACCTGAGAGTGCTGCGGTCAGGGTCTCGCGCCGGATGAGGCGCCATGCGATTGCGATGACCACGATCGCAATCGGTGCAATGACCGCTACTCGAGCGTCCTGGGTAAAGGCGAACACCATGAGGTAGAGCGTCGCGGGCAACAACGACTCGACGACTCCGCGCCAGCCACCGATCGCGGCTAAGACCCCATTCGCCGAAACAGCTTCACCCGCGAGGCCCGCCTGAATCGCCCGACCGAGACCGCCAGACTGCTGTGGCTGTCCTGCTGGGTCGTTCATTACGCTGGGGTGCCAGGATTCTGGTTCTGCGCAACCCCGGCCGGCACCTGCAGCGGAAGGAGCTCACGGGGAGGCATCGGCTGCTCTCCACGGACGACGACCGTGTCACGGAAGACCTCCATCACTCGTTCCCTCGCTGCTGGATCTTCTGCACCGGCGCCGGTGATCACGCCACGCAGCATCCACCGCGGTCCGTCAACAGCGAGAAAACGCACAGCACGAGTACCGCCCCCCTGCTCTGCCGTCAGCGGCGTCATCGCAAGGAGCTCGGGCCCAAACGGGCCAGCTTCCTCGGTGATAACCGCTCCCTGAGACGAAAACTGTCGCTGAATCTCCTCACGCACCTGATGCCACAACCCCGTGGTTTTTGGCGCCGAGAAGGCCTGCACTTGCAGCAGCGAGCCTTCGAAATCGAGCGTCACTGCGACGACACGCTTTTGACGCTCATCGACCTCAAGTCGAAGCTGCAGACCTTCCCGCGGAGCGATCTTGATCGAGCCAAAATCTACATACGGACGCATGGAGGGCACCTCACTGATGTCGTAGGGCCCAGCGGTCTCGCGATCCTCAGGAGCTGATTTGCTCTGATCCAGCGGTTCCGGCGTTGCTGCCGCTGCCAGCTCGATCTCGTCTGCAGCTTGCTTTTCGTCAGTCATCAGGTGCTTCTCTTCTTTCTGGACAATGCGTCTTGCTCAGGTGCGTCATTCACGCCGACGTGACGGCGTCGCGCACTCCGGTCGAACCAAACCCGCCTGAGCCGCGAACGCTCTCTGAGAGTTCTGAAACCGGCACAAAGGTAGCATGCGAAACCGGTATCACGATAAGTTGCGCAATGCGGTCGCCAATCCCTATCTCAAACGCGGCGTGCTGGTCGAGGTTCACGAGTGGCACCTTCACTTCTCCCCGATACCCAGCATCGATCGTGCCTGGCGAGTTCAAGACCGTGATGCCGTGTTTCACTGCGAGCCCGCTGCGGGGAACCACAAATGCGGCGAAACCATCGGGCAACGCAAACGAAATGCCCGTAGCAACCAACGCCCGTTCGCCAGGCCCGAGCACCAGCGACTCGGCGCTGCGCAGGTCTGCACCAGCGTCACCAGGCTGCGCATACGAAGGAATCTGCGAGGGTTCAGCAACAATCGGAATCTGAGGTTCTTCGTTCACCTGGCCAGGCTACCCGAATTATGGATCGCGATACAGCACAGGCGGTGACACACAGTCATCTCATCGGAAGGTCGCGGGATAATGGTAATTATGAGCAACAACACCACCCCTCAGTATCGTGAACGGCTGTGGCCCTCACTGTGGCTTCTCGGCATTCTCCTGTTGCTCTTACCCTCCGTGATGCTGATCGTGATTCCGCTGAATGCGGCGCTCGCAGTGCCGATCGCGATCGCTACCTATGTGATCATTGCCGGCACGTTGATTCTCGTATCACCAAAGGTTGAGGTGACCGGCGACTCGCTCGTCGCGGGCAACGCACATATTCCGCTCAGCATGCTCGGTGACGTCACGCTGCTCGGGAGTTCGAGCCTGAAACGGGTCATCGGCCCAGAAGCTGACGCACGCGCCTATCTGGTCGTGCGCGGTCACCTTCACCAGGGCATCAAAGTGGCCGTGACCGATGAGCGCGATCCCGCCCCGTACTGGGTGATCACGAGCCGCAAACCACAGGAACTTGCCCGCGCAATTGAGAACGCTCGGGGCTCAGCTGCCTGAGCATTCGTGAGGCTGAAAGCCTCACCGCAGAATGCGCTAGAAAGCGATGCTGTCGAGGCTACGCCTCGCCATAAGCAGAGCGCCTGAGCATTCGTGAGGCTGGAAGCCTCACCGCAGAATGCGCTAGAAAGCGATGCTTTCTAGCCTGAGCATTCTGCGCACACCGGACCGAGCTTTGACTCGTGGTCCAACTGCGAGCGGTGACGAACCAAGAAACAGTTCACACAGGTGAACTCGTCATCTTGCTGCGGAAGCACCACGACGTCGAGTTCAACGTCAGAGAGGTCCGCGCCAGCGAGCTCAAAACCTGGGTTGTCGGCGTCTTCAGCGTCAATAGCCGATCCGCCCTTTGCCGGTCCCCGTTCTTTCAGTGCTTCAATCGACTCATTCTCATCATCAGCTTTACGGGGGGCGTCGTAATCAGTGGCCATGCTCTCCTGCGTTCTATTCGACCTGAACTCACAAACCGCGGCCATAGTTTGCCTTACCTTTGCCCTCTGATGCAAACTCAACAGCCGTGAATTCGCTGAGCGCGTGATGTCTTTGCATAAAAATGGCGCCCATTCACACATTTTTTGGCACCCACCCACGTCAATGCGGGTTCCCGCGGCGAACACATGACACTCTGGTCAAGACCAATCAGGAGGATCGGCTATGGATGAGCTACGAGTGGTTCGGCGCGAAGATCACGCGTTGATCGTTGCGACGGACACGGGAGAAGAATTTCGCCTTGTCGTGGACAGCAGCATACTTTCTGAACTGCGTCAGCTTGCCCGCCGCGAACAGTCGGGCCCTCGTGTCAGCCCGAGGCAAATTCAGTCGCTCGTTCGTGCGGGTAAGACCCGCGGCGAGATCATCGAGCTCACTGGCGCGGATGAAAGCGATATTGAACGCTATGAGGAGCCCGTGCTCGCTGAGCGCCAGTTCATCTTGTCCACGGCGCAGTCAGTCCCCGTGCGCACCACTCCAAGCGAGGACGCCGACGAACAGTTTGGGACAGTGATTGCCGAACGGCTGGTGGGTCTCGATGCCCAAGACGTTGAGTGGCTTGCATGGCGCGACGATGAGGCGGGTTGGATGATTGGCCTGCACTTCGAGTCGCATAGCGTGGCTCACCGTGCAGTCTGGTCGTTTGATCATCGCAAGAGCTTGCTCTCGCCGGTCAGCCCTGATGCGGTGAACCTGTCGAAGCAGGGCGAGGTTGGCGACCGGCTGATTCCAAAGCTTCGCGCGGTGGACTCCCCTGACGCCCCTGGGCGCTTTGACTCTGGCGCTTTTTCGCAGGACGAGCTGGTGAATCGTGAGGATGCACCAGATGACTCGAACCAGCATCAGTCTGCCGTTGAGGCGGCGCTCCGTGCGGGACATCCTTCCACTGGCTCTATTCCGATCATCCGCGACGATGAGGAATATGCCCGTCGGCGGGACATCGAAGAGCGAGCGTTCAACACTTCGGACGAGACTCCCCCAGATCTCGGCCAGACCACTGACCTACTCAATGCGCTTCGACGTCGGCGTCGCGATCGTGATGCCGAGCCAGCGGATGAGAGCACGCCAGAAGAGTCACGCTTTTCAGCGCCAGCACCCGTGCGCGAAATTCGTGAGACACCGATCGATTCCACGAACGTGTCAGGCAGTGGTGCCGCCGACGGCGCGCCACTCGCAGCGACCGAGCCTGCTCCGGAGACACTTTCGGGTGCATCG
>JAAZFP010000307.1 GCA_012511645.1 Microbacteriaceae bacterium | reverse complement strand
TCAGCTTACGCCAAGATGGCACAGTCTGACATAGTTGTTTATTCAAACATTCAGAAGCTGAGGAAATCTATGACACAGACCGAGAAGCAGACGTCGCCCGACGCGTTCTCCACTAAGCGACTTGTCGCCATCATTGGAACGCTGGCGGTTGCCGCATTCGTGATGATCTTGAACGAAACCGTCCTGACAGTGGCCCTGCCATCGCTCATGGCCGACTTCTCGATTTCCGCAGCCACCGCGGGATGGTTCACTACCGGCTTCCTGCTCACGATGGCGATCTGCATCCCGCTGACCGGTTATCTCATGCAGCGCTTCAGCATGAAATCGCTGTTCCTGGCTGCGATCGTGCTGTTCGGAATTGGCACGCTCACCGCAGCGCTCGCTGTGACCTTTGAGGCGATGCTCATTGCTCGAATCGTGCAGGCACTCGGCACCGCGGTCATCATGCCGCTGCTGATGACCACCACGTTGCGGCTCGTTCCGGCGCAGCACCGCGGCTCGATCATGGGGCTCAACGCGGTTGTCATTTCAGTTGGCCCTGCCATCGGTCCGACCGTCGCAGGAATTGTCATCAACGCCCTCTCGTGGCACGCACTGTTCTGGGGCATGACCGTGTTTGCCGTGCTCGCCTTCGTCGCCGGTATTTTCGCGCTTCCTGGCAGTAAGGGCCAGCCCGCTGGCCGTCTGGATGCACTGTCAATTCTGCTGTCCATCGCCGGGTTTGGCGGTTTCGTGTACGGCATCTCGAGCATCTCGCAGCTTGCTGAGGGCGATTACCTGCCACTCATTGCGCTTATCGTCGGCCTGATTGCGCTGACGCTCTTCATCACCCGCCAGAACGCGCTCGTCCGCAATGACGGCGCGCCACTGCTCAACCTGGCACCGCTCAAGAACAGCACCTTCAGCCGCAGCCTGATCATTATCGCGATCGCCTTCGGTACGATGCTCGGCTCAGTAGTTGTGCTGCCGGTTTACCTCGAAAACGGTCTTGGCCTGAACCCTGCCACCGTGGGTCTTGCGCTGCTGCCCGGTGGTCTCATCCAGGCCATCATCTCCCCGATCGCGGGGCGAATTTTCGACCGAAAGGGGCCGCGCCCCCTCGTAATCCCCGGTGCCTTCCTACTCGCAGTCGGTCAGTGGGGCCTCGGGACCTCGGGCGCCGACACCCCCGTGTGGTTTGTTATTGGCTGCTACACCGTCTTCGGTGCGGGAATGTCGCTCGTGATGTCCTCGATGATGACTCACTCGTTGGGTTCGCTCCCGCGCGAAATGTACGGTCACGGATCGGCGATTGTGAACACGCTGCAGCAGCTCGCTGGTGCGGTCGGAACGGCACTATTCCTCACGGCATTCGGTATCGGTCAGTCGATCTTCGGCACGGTCGAAGACGCCGCCCGCTTCCCGTTCCTTGTCGGCGGCGTGCTGACCCTCGTCGCCGTGGTGCTCGCTTTCACGATCAAGGCACAACCGCGCGAGCCTGAGGTGCAGCAGGTCTCCACCAAGGCTGACACCGGGATGGTCACGACGGCCTAGCCTCGCACAACCTCACACAAACGCATCGGGAAACAGTTCGCCCTCTGGCACCGACGAATACCCAGAGAAGTCCGTGACCCCCGCAGCCCGCAACACGTCCTCGCACAGCAGCTGCTGACCGGCCATCGCCTCAGCCGGGCCGGTCAGCAGCGCGTGCGCCGCATCCGCATAGATCTCAGGCGTGCGCGAGCGGCGGTAGACCTCATCCCCGCCCAGGATGTTCGAGACAGCCGCGGTCTGAATCGTCGTGCGCGGCCACAGGGTCGCGGCGGGGATGCC
>JAAZFP010000306.1 GCA_012511645.1 Microbacteriaceae bacterium | reverse complement strand
GCGCGAGACGACGCGCGCTCTCGTTCAGACGCTTTGCATTCGCCTCGGGTCGAAAGGTGACGATGTCACCGTTCGCGTGCCGGTACGCTTTGATGCCTTCGAAGATCTCTTGGCCGTAGTGCAACACCGATGCAGCGGGGTCCATCTGGATGGGCCCGTAGGGCATCACCTGAGCATCGTGCCAGCCCTGCTCAGCGGTCCAGGTAATCGACACCATGTGGTCGGTGAACTGCTTCCCAAACCCGGGGTCGGCAAGAACTGCCTCACGCTCGGCCTCAGGCAGCCGATCGGCGGTCCGAATGCTGAACTCGATCATGGTGTCTTCTTTCTGTTGCGCCCCTCGTCGGGCTGAAATTGTTGGTTAGAGCTGGTCGATAATCGCGTCGGCGACCTCGCGGGTCGAGCGACGCTGGGCGCCACGCGTCGCGAGGTCGCGCTCAACCGCGGCCCGTACCCGTGCGGCGTCATCGGCTAGCTCAAGGTGATCGAGCATGATCGCTGCTGAAAGAATCGCCGCGGTGGGGTCGGCGATCTGCTGACCCGCAATATCGGGAGCTGAGCCGTGCACCGGTTCAAACATGCTTGGGAAGCTGCCCCCAGGGTTGATGCTGCCGCTCGCGGCAAGACCGATGCCGCCACCGATCGCTCCGGCCAGGTCGGTCAGAATGTCACCGAAGAGATTGTCAGTGACAATCACATCGAAGCGAGCGGGAGCTTGCACCATGAAGATGGTCGCCGCATCAACGTGCAGGTAGTCGACTGCCACGTCAGGGTGCTCTGCTGAAACGGCCTCCACAATGCGCTGCCAGGTCGCCCCCGAGTGCACCAGTACGTTGGTCTTGTGCACCCAGGTGAGCTTTTTGCGCTCGCGCTTCGCTGCGAGAGCAAACGCGTAGCGCACAACCCGCTCGATGCCGTAGGCGGTGTTAACTGACACCTCAGTTGCCACCTCGTGAGGCGTGTTTGCACGGAGTCTGCCGCCATTGCCTGCATACGGGCCCTCGGTGCCCTCACGCACCACAACAAAATCAACGTCGCCAGGATTCGCGAGGGTGCTCGTCACTCCCGGAAACAACCTGCAGGGACGCACGTTGGCGTAGTGGTCGAAATCAAACCGCAGCTTCAGCAGCAACCCGCGCTCAATGTTGGCGTCTTTCAACCGTGGATCGCCAGGCACACCACCGACCGCACCGAAGAGAATTGCATCATGCTCGGCAATGGCTTGCTGCTCAGCCTCGGGGAACGTCTCACCGGTTTCGAGAAAGCGGTCTGCGCCCAAATGAAACTCGGTGCGCTCGAGCACCACCTCGCCGCCCGCTAACACCGCGTCCAGCACCCGGTTCGCTTCGGCAATGACCTCACGGCCAATGCCATCACCTGGAACAACTGCGAGTTTGATAGTGCGGGCCACGGACTCTCCTTCGGTGGATAACTCATCTAAGCCTACCTCCCGAGACCGCTGCTCACGGTCATCGCTGAGAGCGGCGCAGTCACGCGTTTCGGTCACCCTGGAAGACTATGCTGGCGGTGTGACTGAGGCAGCGATTGGCATCGATGTGGGCGGCACCAACATCAAAGGGGCCGCGGTAGATCTGCGCACGGGCGAGCGAATCACGACTCGTGTTCGTGTCCCGACTCCAGGCGGCGGCACCCCAGATGATATCGCTCACGAAGTCGCCGCGATGGTGCAGGGAATTCGGGCAGAGTTCGACGAGCGGGTGACTGCATCAGCGCCAGCGACATTGTCGTGTGCATCGCCGCACGCCGCAAGTTATGACGCATTGCTCGACACCGTCGGAGTTGCCCTGCCAAGCGCGGTGCGCAACGGCGTTGCGCTGACGGCGGCCAATATTGATGCTCGCTGGATCAACACTGACGCAGCAGCGCTTCTGGCCGATGCGAGTGGCAGCCCGTGCGTCGTTGTCAACGATGCAGACGCGGCCGGCATCGCGGAGGCTGCGCTTGGCGCGGCCAAGGGTGTCGCTGGCACGGTGCTCGTGCTCACCTTTGGCACCGGCATCGGTAGCGCATGCCTGAGCGACGGCATGCT
>JAAZFP010000031.1 GCA_012511645.1 Microbacteriaceae bacterium | reverse complement strand
GGTCAAGGTGGTCGACTGAGAGCCCCTCAGGGGTCTGTGCGTCGTGCGCCACAACCACGGCCGCTGACTGCTTGCCCCGCGAGTCACCGCCCGCTGATTCGCCGGCCTTGATGCTGCGAATCAGCTGCTCAGCGAGGGCTTCCGGGGTGGTCGCGACGGGGCGCGATTGCACGTCGTCGAGCATGGCATCGATGACGGCCTCGCTGGTCAAGAAATTACCGGCGAGCACGACGTGGGCGGCCGGCCGATCCTTGCGAGCGGGGATCGTGGCGATCCGCGTCGCGACGGCCCCCGTGCACACTTCGCCGGTGTGGGTGGCGGCTTCGCCCGCCTGATTCATGACCGCCACCTGGCGCAGCTCGGGGTGCGGGTCGACCTCAGGAAGGGTCGCAATAATGTGGTCTGGGGAGCATGCCTGGGACAGCAAGTCAAGGGCGTAGCCGCGCAGCGAACGATTCGTGTAGGCCTGACTTATGACGACTCCGATGCCTGCCCGAACCGCGAGCACTCCGGCGCCGACCGCAAGCGAGTGGCTTGCCGTTGCGGCACCAAGCAGCTTTGCTTCTGGAATGCTCACGGCGATGGAATAGGTCACAGAATGGCTCCGGTGTTCACATGGTTGTTGAAATAATGATGAAACTATCATATAAATGATGAAACACAGAGCGTGTGCTGAGTCTGATTGAGATGAGGAAAGTGCCAATGAAGACACGAAAGCTAGTGATGGGACTGGTGCTCGCCGGCGCCCTCGGCCTCACCGCCTGCTCGACCGGCGAGGCCGTCGATATCGGAGACGGCGCGGCCACCGGCACCGGCGTGCTGCAGGCCGCGATCGCGGGCGAGCCCGATCAGCTGGACCCTCACAAGACGAGTTCATACTTCTCATTCCAGGTGCTCGAGAACATCTACGACACCCTGGTGATGACCGACGAAAACCTTGAGATGGTGCCGGCCCTCGCAGAAAGCTGGGAGCTGAGCGATGACCAGCTCGAGTGGACCTTCACCCTGCGCGAGGGCGTCGAGTTCCACGACGGAACTCCCTTCACCTCGGCCGATGTCGTGTACTCCTACGAGCGCATCCTCGACGAAGAGCTTGCGAACGCGTGGAAGCTGAGCGCCATTGAATCGATCGAGGCGCCGGATGACCTCACGGTTGTGATCCGCGTCGCCCAGCCCACCCCCAACCTGCTGTCGAGCCTCGGTGGGTTTAAGGGCCTCGCGATCGTGCAGCAGGCCAACGTCGAAAGCGGCGAGATCACGACGAACCCGATCGGCACGGGGCCCTTCTCAATCGATCGCTACACTCAGGGTGACTCAATCGGCTTGGTGTCGAATGAGAGCTACTGGGGTGGCGCACCCGAGATTGCCGGCGTCAACTTTCGGTTCATCTCTGAGGGCAACACCGCGGTGACCGCGCTCAAGAGCGGCGAAATTGACTGGACCGACTCGATTCCCACCCAGCAGGTCGCCCAACTCGAGACCGACGGGGTGAACCTCGGCATTGTGCCCAGCACCGACTACTGGTACCTCGCGATGAACCAGGCCAACGAGCCCTACAACGATGCGCGCGTGCGCCAGGCGATTGCTTTTGCGATCGACCGCGACGCCATCGCGCAGGTCGCGGGCTACGGCACCGCTGACGTGAACCAGCTCGCGATCCCTGAGCAGAGCTTCTGGGCAACCCCATATGACACCTACCGCACCGACCTCGATCAGGCGCAGCAGCTGCTCGACGAGGCTGGCGTCGACGGCTTCACCATGGATCTGCTCGTCACCTCGGACTACCCCGAAACCGTGACCGCCGCGCAGATCATCGCCGATAACCTGAGCCAGATTGGCGTTGACGTATCGATTCGTCAGCCAGACTTCGCGACCTGGCTCGATGAGCAGAACAACGGCAACTTCGACATGCTCATGATGGGCTGGCTCGGCAACATTGATCCCGATGACTTCTACTACGCGCAGCACCACACTGACGGTGCGAGCAACGCGCAGGGCTACAGCAACCCCGAGGTTGACCGCCTGCTCGATGAGGGCCGTGTCGAAACCGATGATGAGGCGCGCAAGGCGCTCTACGCGGAGGCCGCTACGATGATCGCCGACGATGCGAGCTACGTGTACCTCTACAACCCGTCAGTGATTCAGGCATGGAGCGATTCGCTGCAGAACTACACCGTGCTTCCTGACCGCGCGGTGCGGTTCGCGGACGTGAGCCTCAGCAACTAGGCCCAGCGGTCACCACACGGAAGTCACTGATGACACACACCGCCGCGAACCCCGCGACCAGCTCGCCCCGCCCCGCACGCAAGACCGTGCGGGGCGGGGCAGCGCTGAAGTTTTTGCTGCGCAGGCTGCTGCACACCGCGATCGTGCTCTTCGGGGTGCTCGTGCTGGTGTTTCTGCTGATTCACCTCGTGCCCGGCGACCCGGTGCGCATCGCGCTCGGCACCCGCTACACGCAGGAGGCATACGACGCGCTGCGAGCCGCCTCAGGTCTCGACCAGCCGCTGATTCAGCAGTTCTTCACCTATGTCGTGCACGCCGTCACGGGCGACCTTGGGGTGAGCTTCCGCAACGGGCAACCGGTGACACAGCTGCTGCTTGAGCGACTTCCCGCGACCATCTCGCTCGCGCTCGTGGGCCTCTTGATCGCGCTGCTGATCTCGATCCCCGCGGGCACCTACGCTGCCCTCAAAGAGGGTCGCTTCAGCGATGGCGTGGTTCGCGTCTTCAGCCAGTTCGGGGTGTCGATTCCTGACTTCTGGATGGGCATGCTGCTCATCACCCTCTTCTCGGGTCTGTTGGGCTGGCTCCCATCCTCGGGATATGTCGCGTTTAGCGAAGACCCGCAGGGGTGGCTGCGACACGTCATTACCCCAGCAATCACAATCGGCCTCGTCGCAGGCGCCATCATGACTCGATACGTGCGCGGCGCCGTGATTGAGATCACCGGCATGAGCTATGTGCGCACCGCCAAGTCGAAGGGCCTCCGTGAGCGCACCGTCGTCGGCGTGCACATTGCCCGCAACGCCTTCATCCCGGTGCTCACGATCATCGGCATCCAGATGGCGACCATGCTCGGCGGCGTGCTCGTCGTTGAGGTGGTCTTCGCCTGGC
>JAAZFP010000305.1 GCA_012511645.1 Microbacteriaceae bacterium | reverse complement strand
CGTTATTTGCTGGTGCGTTGCTTCATGCAAAACATCATTTGGCGGATTACCCGAGCGGCCAAAGGGAGCTGACTGTAAATCAGCTGGCAATGCCTACGGGGGTTCGAATCCCTCATCCGCCACCAAATTTTTGAAGCGTCAGCGCGCGGCCCGCGGTTAAAAGAGGGTCGGTGGGGCTTGCCGAGGAGTTTCTGCGGCTGTGATAGCCGCCGCGATCTCTTCTGACGCGAATTGCGCATCGCCGACGAGCGACTCGTTGCCAGCACGCCCGGGGTCGAGCCACTCGTTGTGCATCTCAGGCGGCAGCACAAGTGGCATGCGGTGCCAGGTCTTCGAGGCCTCGCCGACGGCCTCGCGCGTCACCATCGAATAGGTGACTCGCTCTTCGCCGGTGTGTGCTTCGATGACCGTTGAAGTGACTGCGGCGATGCCGAACGTCTCACCATCCGGCAGTTCGAAGCGCACCTTCTTTTCGACGTACCAGGATGCCGGCAACAGAGCGCGATGTTGGAAGGGCCCTCGCCAGCTGCGCAGCAGTTTGTCGTCGCGGGAGTTGAACGCCGAGAACTTCACGGGGCCAGAGCTGTCGAGCCACAACCACCACCAGCCGAGCTCGATCGATCGATCGCCGTCGGTGTGTGCCCGGATGAGTGGATTGAGGTTCTGTGCGCGCGAACCTGTGATCGCAGCCTTGCCATCCCCCTCAGCCATCCACCGATCGATGATGGCGCGGCCTTCGTGCGTGTCCATGGGCTCGAGCCCGAAGACGTGCTCGTCCGACATTCTGCCACCACCAAGGCCATAGCTTGCGCACATGCGCCCAGTGTAAGCCTGGCACCGCGACTTTGTTGAGCGGCCGGAACACGCTCAGTAGGGGACTCGCGTAGATTCTTGTGTGCGTCGCGCTCCTGATGCTGCACTTGGCGGTGCTCCGGGTGGTGAGCCTGTTGGCCCGCCGGGTGGCCCGCTGGGTGGTCCTCCCGGTGGTGATGTTGTCGGCCTGGTGGGCATAAATCTCACCCGTGAGGTGGGTCGGGCGCGGTGCAGTCTGCCGGTCGGGCTGACCCAGGTGAGATCACCGCACTCGTTTTGGGCGACCCGCCATGGGGTGGCGTGTTTCATCGTGTGATGCCGCCTACACAGGACCGCAAGATTGGTTGTCGCCGTTTTGCCACCATCTGCTGCGGCGATCGTGTGGTCAATGTCGGCGCGGTGGATCGGGACGCGGCAGCCGGGGAACCGGCAGTGCTGATCGCGAGCGGCCAGGAACCGGCGCTGCGCAGCGGAGGGGCGGTAGGTGTCGACGGTGATGACATTCCCCGTGATCGGGTGCACCTGTACTTGGTCCCAGGTGGTGGTGCAAGAGGCGAGGAACCTGGCGGTCATTGTGTCGATTGGCCCGTACCCGGCCAAGGCTGCGGCAGCTTCTCCCGCAGCGTGCAGGTTTGCGAGGTCATTTGCGGTGAGGTCTGCCCCGGTGAGGTCCGTATCAACCCGTGCTGCGGGGGTGATGACTTGGAAGCGGGCTTTCACATCAGTGGTAGTGGCACGCTTCACCGCAACCTGGGTAGGGT
>JAAZFP010000030.1 GCA_012511645.1 Microbacteriaceae bacterium | reverse complement strand
GAGTGTGACCTTCTCTGCACCGTATGAAAATGTGTAATCAAGCCTATCCCACCCCAATTTACCCCAATCACACCAACTTCGAGGGCTGCCGAAGCGAAGAAGAAGGGAGAGGCTCAAACCGTACAAAGAGTGGTTACTCTTGTCGAGGGTTTGAACCTCTCCCATTTGGGGTGGACAACGGGACTTGAACCCGCGACCACCAGCACCACAAGCCGGTCCTCTTCCAACTGAGCTATCCCCACCATGCTGACCCGTGAGCAACGCTCGCAGGCAACTCCACGATCATGCCCCATGAGTGCGGGGCGAAGCCAATTCACGGCCAGCGAGATCCCTGTGACAGACCAGCAGCGGTGTGTAGGGTGAAAGCATGCTTGATGTCAGTCGCGAAGACTTCGAGACGCTCGTGAGCGAGGGTCTCGATAGCCTGCATGACGACATGATGCGCGAACTCGACAATGTCATCTTTCTGATCGAGGATCGCCCCGAGGACGGCAGCGACATTCTCGGCGTGTATGCGGGCTTCTCACTGGCCGAGCGCAACACCTACGGCTACGGAGAAGAGCCCGACCGCATCGTATTGTTTCGCGAGAACCTGCTCGCCCACTGCGCCTCGCACGACGAGCTCGTCGCCGAGATTCGCATCACTCTGGTTCACGAAATCGCCCACTTCTATGGCATCACCGAAGAGCGCATTCACGAGCTGGGGTGGGGGTGATGCCAATGGTTGATTCGCAGCTGCAGAAGGGCATGTCGAACCAGGCCGTCGCCGAACGCCCCTGGCAGACGGTGGTGTGGGACGACCCGGTGAACCTCATGTCCTATGTCAGCTATGTGTTCCAGTCGCACTTTGGTTTTGACGAAGCTCAGGCCGAGCGTCTCATGCTGCAGGTGCACCACCGCGGCAGCGCCGTCGTCGCCGAGGGTGGCCGCGACGCGATGGAGATGCACGTCGAAGCACTGCACGGCTACGGCCTGTGGGCGACCGTGAGACAGGCGGACCACGCATGAGGCTGCTCCCCCTGCCCGACGGCGGCCTGCGACTGCGCCTCGACCTTGACGAGGCGCGCCTACTCGACCAGTTGGTCGCCCAACTCGTCGGCCTCTTAGAAAGCCACAGCGGCACCTCGCTTGACCCCGACCCACTGTTTGCGAGCCTCGAGGTGGGTGGCTCAGACGAACCGCCAGAAGATCCGGCGCTCGCGCGACTCTTTCCGAACGCATTCGAAGACGAGGATGACGCCTCAGCGTTTCGCCGGGTCACCGAGCAAGGCCTCATCAACCGCAAGCTGCAAGACGCGCTGCTGGTGTCGAGCGAGCTCAGCCCAGGGCTCGATGATGTCTCCGAGCCCGACGCAAATACCGAGGTATTGATCACCCCCGAGACGCTGCCCGCCTGGGTGCGCACCATTACCGCACTGCGACTCGCCATCGCGGCGCGCATCGACCTCACCGAAGAGGCTGACCATGCCCGCCTGCTCGCCGACGACGAGACCCGCAGCACGGTGCTCGTCTACGACTGGCTGGCCGCGATCCTCGACTCAATTCTTCGAATGGGCCCCCGCTAGCCCGGGTCTTCGAGCGAGCGAGGATCAACCACATCCCGACGCGCAGCCAGCAGCCGCGCTGACGTGAGTCCCTCGCGGCCAAACTTCTCGCGCACTTCGTCTGCCGTCTGGTCGACCGACCGCCAGGGCGCGTCGTCATCCCACAGCCCCAACTGCTCGCTGCCCTCACTGACGAGTTGCTCGGCACGCACCCCGATCAAGCGCACACCCCTCGCAGGCTCGCCACGGCTTGACGACCACAGCTCATCGAGCAGCTCGCGGGTCGTGCGATAGAGACGCTGCGTCGTGTTCGACGGCTCGGCAAGCGTGCGCGAGCGATTCACGGTCTCGAAGTCGCTATACCGCACCTTAATCGCGACGGTGCGGGCTTCGACGCCGTGCGCGCGCAGCCGTTCGGCAGTGCGCGTTGAGAGCCGCAGCATCTCGCGGTCGATGACGTCGCGGGCGGTCTCGTCAAAGGCGAAGGTCTCTTCGTGGCCAATGCTCTTTTCCACACGCCGCGTCTGCACCTCGCGGGCGTCGCGACCGTGCGAGAGGTCGTGCAGGCGGGCGGCATTCGCCTCCCCCACGATGCGCCTGAGACTCGCGACGGGTTCGGCTGCGAGATCCGCGACCGTCCTGATGGCTCGGCCGTGCAGCGCCCGCGCCGTCGCTGCACCCACACCCCAGATTGCTTCGACCGGCAGCGCGTGCAGAAACTCGAGCGTGCGCTCGGGCGTAATCTCGAGCACCCCATCGGGTTTCGCCCGTTGCGAGGCAAGTTTCGCAACATGCTTCGTCGTTGCCAGCCCCACCGACGCAGGCAACCCGGTGCGCTGCCGCACCCGCGCGCGCAACTGGTGCGCGATCTCGATCGGCGAACCAAAGAGTTTTTGCGCGCCAGCCACGTCGAGAAATGCCTCATCAATGCTGATGGGTTCGACCAGCGGTGTGAACTGTCGAAAAATCTCCATGACCTCACGCGACCAGTGCGGGTAATTCTCAAAGTGGGGTTCGAGCACGCCCAGGTGCCGGCACAGCTGGTTCGCGCGCGCGAGCGGCATCGCCGACCGCACCCCGAAACGTCTGGCCTCATAGCTGGCGCTCGAGATCACCGAACGCCCAGTCTCGTGCGCGACTGCACTCGGCCGACCCCGCATTTCTGGCCGATCGAGCAGCTCGACCTCCACAAAAAACGAATCCATGTCGCCGTGCAAGATCGAGGGGGTGTCTCGCGCACGGTCGGTCATACCTCCATTGCATCATGGATGCGCTGTTCGCCGTCAGCTTGCCTCCCGTCGTTTTTGCATCTGCCGTGGGTAGAATGAGGAAGTTACTGGCGAGTGCGCCGAAGCGTGCGCAGGTCGCGCGGATCGCGCCTGGCCACCTTACCCATTGGCCGAACGAATGGATCCGCATGGCACGCACCCTTCCGATTCGCCTTCCTCACACGGAAGACACTGCGGGCGGTGCTCGCGAACGTTCAGCCGATGCGCCCCGCTCAACGGGTGAGGGT
>JAAZFP010000304.1 GCA_012511645.1 Microbacteriaceae bacterium | reverse complement strand
GGTGCCGTCAGGGTCGAACTTCTGCTGCTGTGTCTCGGGGTTAAAGACGCGAAAGTAGGGCGCTGCATCGGCCCCGCACCCCGCCACCCACTGCCAGTTGAAGGGGTTCGATGCGGGGTCAGCGTCGACGAGAGTGTCCCAGAACCAGGCCTCGCCCTCGCGCCAATCGATCAGCAGGTTCTTCGTCAGAAATGAGGCGGTCACCATGCGCACGCGGTTGTGCATGAACCCGGTCTGCCAGAGCTCGCGCATGCCAGCATCGACGAGACCGTAGCCGGTCTCACCCCTCTGCCAGGCAGTGAAATGCTCGGGGTGGTCTTCGCCGCTGCGCCACGGGAACCGATCGAATCGCGCGTTCAGCCCGCGCAGATGCAGGTCGGAGTGCGCGTACAGCGTGTGCCACGCAAACTCGCGCCATCCGAGCTCCGACAAAAATTCGCCCACCGGCTCGCCAGAGCGCACGGACTCATGCCAGACCGTTCTGGCGCTGATCTCGCCCCACCTCAGGTGCGGGGAGATCTCGGATCCGGCGTCTGCCGATGGGACATCGCGCTGAGTCGCGTACTCGCGCACCGGCCCGGCAAGAAACTCGCGCAGCCGATCGTGTGCCACGCGCTCCCCCGGCTGCCAGCGCTCGGCGAGACCGCCCGCCCAGTTGGGCGCGTTGGGTTGCAAGTGCCAGTCGGCGAGGTCATCGGAGGAGGGCCGGTTGTGTGCAGGGGTGAGCGCAGTGAGCGCGGCAATCGGTTGCGCCGGGCTCGGGGCGGCGAGGCACGCCCGCCAGAATGCCGAGTAGACGCGGTACGAGCCGCCGGTCTGCGTCGCGATCGTCCACGGTTCAAAGAGCACATTGCCGATGAACGAGTCGGCCGCGATGCCGCGCTCGAGCAGTGACGCCTTGATGCGAGCATCGAGGTGGCGCTCGGCGCCATAGCGTCGGTTCCACACGAATCGGATCGCGCTCGTCTCAGTGACAAGCTCGGGGATCACGGTCTCGGCTGATCCTCGTCGCAGAATCAGCGGCACGCCGAGTGCCTCGAGCGACTCGCGCAGCCGGGTCAGCGACTCGTGCAACCACCAGCGGGCCGCACCGCCCGGCGGCCGCACCTCGGGTGATTCGTCGTCGAGCATGTAGACAGCAATGACGCCGTCGGGGTCGGCCGCGGCGGCGGCAAGCGCTGGGTGGTCGGCGAGCCGCAGATCGTCTCGAAACCAGACCAGGGTTGCCATTAGGCCGGCCACTCGGCGAGGATCGCGCGCACGGCATCGCGCCCCGCCCGGTTCGCGCCAACGGTCGACTGCGAGGGGCCGTAGCCGATGACGAACAGGTTCGGCTCATCAAGCGAGCGGCCGTCGGCGACGCGGATGCCTCCGGCAGGGGTGCGCAGGCCGAGCGGCGCGAGGTGCCTCAGTTCCGCGCTGAACCCCGTCGCCCACAGGATCGCATCGGCTGGCTCGAGGCTGCCGTCGGGCATGCGCACTCCGGTCGGTTCGATGCTCTCGAACATGGGGTGCCGCACGAGCACCCCGCGCTCGTCGGCGCGCTCGATCCATGGGGTGCGGTGCATGCCGGTGACGCGCACCACACTCTGCGGCGGCAGGCCCTGGCGCACCCGCTCTTCAGCGACGGCGAGCGCCGCAATGATCTCGGGCTGCGTGAAGTGGTCGACCCACTCGGGTTCGCTGCGGGTCACCCAGAAGGTGTCGGTGACGCGCGAGATCTCTTCGAGCAGCTGCGTCGCCGAGATGCCGGCGCCCACGATCACCACGCGTTGCCCCGCGAAATCGCGGGCCGAGACGTAGTCGTGCACGTGCAGCTGGCGGCCGGTGAACGTCGACTGCCCAGGGTAGCTCGGCCAGTACGGACGCGTCCAGGTGCCAGTCGAGTTGATCACATATCGTGCAAGCCAGGTGCCGCGATCGGTGTCGACGACGAAGCGGTGCGGAGTGCTGGCGCTGCCCTCGGCCGCAGCCCCATTTCCCTCCGCGTAGCGCACCTGCTTCACCCGCACCGGCCGCTGCACCTCGAGGTTGAAGCGCGCTTCGTAGTCGCCGAAGTAGGCGGGCAGCACGTCGCGGCTGGCCGCCTCGGGGTCGGCGGGTGGCACGGCGAAGCCAGGCAGTTCGTAGATACCGTTGACAGTCGCCATCTTGAGCGACTCCCACCGGTGACGCCACGCGCCGCCCGGGCCGGTCTCGGCGTCGAGCACGACGAAGGTGCGCTCGGCGGTACTGTCAGAGCCCGTGCTGGCTTGGCTCGCGCGTGTCGCCGGCACGAACCCCCGGTGCTGCAGGTGGTAGGCAGCAGAGAGCCCCGCCTGGCCGGCGCCGATCACGAGCACGTCGACCTTCTGCATGCTCAGTGCAACCGTGCGCCGGCTGCGGGTATTCCAGCGAGTGCTCCGCAGGGCGATTTTTGGCCGCGCCTCTGAACTGAGCCTCTCCGTCAGGCCCATTGATCGAGCGTGTCAGCAAGCGAACGCCGCAGCAACTCGCGCAACACCTCACGGTCGACGCCGGTGAGACGGGTGAGATAGAGGCAAACTTTGCTCGCCCGGTGCGGGCCGAGCTGCTGCATGAGGTCAGGCCAGCGCTCCGAAAAGTCGTTCGCGAGATAGATCGTGTGCCTGGCCGCGCCGGGAGCGAACGCAAGCAGCGGAGCCCTGCCGCTGTGCCCGCTCTCATAGCGGTACTCGTACTCACCAAACCCGAGAATGCGGCCCGCCCAGACCACGGGGCTCTCACCGCTCACCTCAGCATGCAAGGCGAGCAACTCGTCAACCTCGGCTCGGCGAGGGCCCGTCGCACGGTCCAACACGTCACTCACGGGCATGTCGGACGGCGACATGGCGGGGGCTTTAGCGGCCATCTCAGGCTCCTTCGGTTAGGCGGGTTCGGGTGCTCGCGCGAGCGTTGCTGTCCGATGCGCTCCCGAGCAATTCACCGATCTCACGTTCGAGGTTTGTGCGGGCCCGGTGCTCCCACAGGTCTCGAGCCGCAGTGGTGCGGTAGATCTGGGGAGCGCCGAGATATCCTTGCAGAATCTCGGCGCGGCCGCGCCTGAAGTCTGGCTCGGGCAGGTGCGCATACTCGGCTCGCACAGCCGTCTTGTAGCGCAGGTATCGGCTGTCGCTCGCGCCAAAGATCGCGAGATCGGCGTCGAGCAGGTGCGCGAGTGGGCCGGCTGCTGTCTGAAGCTCAGTACTGGCCCCTTGCCTGCTCGCTCCCGCAAGCGACGGCTTCGTCGCAACGATGAGCTCACCGACGTGCTGGGTGATCCCTGCCCCGAGACCGTGCGCCCCCAACAGCGCGACCGCAAGCTCCGCCGAATCCTCCTCGTCGGTCGCCGTGCCCTGGTAGACAGCATCGTGGAACCAGGCGGCGAGCAGCGTCTCGGGCGCGAGCCATTCACCACGCGTGCCAAGGTGGTCAAGCGAGAGCAGCACATCCTCGAGGTGTATCTCATCGTGGTAGCGTCGGTGCGGCTCGTTCCAGCGGGCGATGAGTTCGTCGCCGAGGCGCTGCCACGCCTCGAGTTCGCGCGAGGATCGAACCGCCCCAGCCGCGGTGCCGAGCGCCGCCCACTCGGCGATCAGATACTGGCGACGACGGATTGGGCGCGTCGCATCCCGATCAATGTGACGCACACGCAGACCCGAGTCTCGCAGGCGATGCACGACATCGCGGGCATCGACGGCGATCGCACCCAGCGCGACCGCCCGCTCATACAGCGATGCGGGAATGTCATAGTGGTCAAGGCCAAAGCTGCGGCGCGGCAGCGAGAGTCGTGCCGCAAAGGCGTGCAGCTCGTCATAGTCCCGGTCAGACACCAGGTGGCTCCACAGCGTGCCGTGCGCTGGCCATCGCGGCGGATCAATGAGAATCGCCATAGCCCAAGGGTAGTGCGGTGCCACTACATTGGCTGGACGCTGACAGGACTTCAGCAGCGAAATAGCCGGCCACCGGCGACGGACCAATCTCTTGGGGCCAAACGTCGGCGCCTGCGGACTGCTGAACCTGTGGACTACGAATCCCCACCCTCATCTGCAGGAAAGACCAATGCGTTTGCGCCTTGTTTTTGTAGGGTGCTCAATGACGATTCTCACTCTTTCTTGTAGGTAATCACAGACTTCAAAAACATCCTTTGAGCTGGCCTTTTCACCTGTGGATAACCCTCCTCCGTGTCAGTGGTACCTGATGGAATAGACCCATGAACGCACCACACTTCTCTCACCCTGAGGGGACCCAGTCACACGGGCATCTCCCCGCCACGGGTGTCATCGGTGCGCCGCAGCTGCTCGCCGAATACCAGTCAGCGCTGAGCAAAGTCGAGCAACTCACAATCACGGCGAATCGACTCGACCACGAGCGCGCGACAGTGCTCGCCAGGCTCTCTTCGCTCAGTGATCAGCTGGCCATCGCCGACGAGCACCCAGACCATGGCGAGCTGATGCACCGCAGCACCGCCTCCGAGGTCGCGCTCGTCACCCGCACCGGCCACCTCGCCGCAGCCCACCGCATCGCCCAGGCTTCAACACTGGTCACCAGGTATCCGCGGGCCTCCGCTGCTCTTCGCGAGGGGGAGCTGTCAGTCGCGCACACTGATGTCATCACGACTGCAGGCAATGTCATTGCCACAGTTGAAGCGCGCGCCCGCTACGAGGCCGATGTGCTGCCCCTCGCGCTCGAGATGACTGCCCATCAGCTGAAACCGCACGCGAAGCGCCTCGCCGAAGTGCACGCCGAGCGCACTATCGACGAGCGCTACGACGACGCACGAACCGGCCGGGAGGTGCGCGTGACGAGCCTCGACGACGGCATGGCCAAGCTGACCGCAACCCTTGGCGCCGTCGAAGCATTCGCAATCAAAGACCGCCTGAGTCGCATCGCACGGGTCGTGCACCAAGACGAACGGCGCAACGCACATGCGACTGATGCCGGCGGCAAGCGCGAACAAGACAAGACAGAGCAGCCAGACCCGCGCACCCGCGCACAGGTCGAGCTCGACGTGCTCGTCGAGCTCCTGCTCACGGGCGGCAGCAGCGACGCCGCGGCAAAGATGCTCCTCTCGGCGTCAGCCGCCTGCGCCCGCCTCGCAGCGACCACCGAGTCGCGCGGCAAGGGCAACGGTAGCAGCGGCAATAGCGGCAACAGTGGTGACCCACTCGCGGCCATCACCGGCCGCGTGCAGGTGTCGGTTCCGGTGTTCGCGCTGGCTGGCTCACACGGGCCCGAGGTTTCGCCGTACCTTTCGCCCGCCGAGCTTGCGGGGTATGGCCCGATTCCACGCTCGGTCGCGATGAAGCTCGCTGGTGGCTCGAAATCATGGGCGCGAGTGATGACCCATCCCGTCAGCGGCGCGGTACTTGCCGTCGACCGCTACCAGCCATCCGAAGATCTCAAGCGGCTACTCGGTGCTCGCGACCAGCACTGCCGGTTCATGGGCTGCATCACGCGGCTCGACCGCTGCGACATCGACCACACCGTCGCCTATTCGGAGGGCGGCACGACCTCACCCGAGAACACGGGCCACCTCTGCAGGCGACATCACGTGCTCAAGCACTGGAAGTTCATGAAACACTCTGGTTGGCATCCAGTGCAGTCAGAGGGTGGGGTCTATACCTGGCGCGCGCCAAGCGGCCGCCATTATCGTGACACCCCAAAGAGCTCGGTGCGATTCAGGCCGCACCGGCCACGAGCCAAAGGCCGGGCTCCCGCCGAAGCGAACGCGCCACCGGGCTTCTAGCCCCGCTCGCCTAACCCTGTCCAATCGGAAACACCAGCAAGCTACCCGACGCCGTGGCCACTGCCTTGCCCTGGTTGTCGAGCACCTCGCCCTCGGCAAAGGTCACCCGACGCCCCGGCTTGGTCACCCGGCCCACGCAGGTGAGCGGACCACTGTCAGCAGAGACCGGGCGCAGGTAGTTCACCTTGATCTCAATCGAGGTGTAGCCGACCCCAGCCGGCAACAGCGGCTGCGCGGCGCACCCCAACGCCGAGTCGAGCAGCGTGCACACGAGCCCACCGTGCACCATGCCAATCGGGTTGTAATGCGACTCGTTCGGCTGGCAACGGAACGTGACCGTCCCCTCCGCAACCTCAGTGACCTCCATGAGCATGTGACTCGCGATTGGCGCACCCGGCAGCTCCCCCGCCATCATCTTCCGCAGGTAGTCAATCCCACTCAGCTGTGGCAGCTCTGCCAACCCCACCGCCGGATCTTGCCAGGTCACCGTGATCTCGCGTGCGTGCTCAGTCTGTGCT
>JAAZFP010000303.1 GCA_012511645.1 Microbacteriaceae bacterium | reverse complement strand
CGAGGGTGGTCTTGCCCGCGCCCTGCAGGCCAGCCAACATGATGACCGTCGGGGATTGCTTTGCAAAGTGCAGGCGACGCTGCTCTCCGCCCAAAATGTCAACGAGCTCCTCATTGACGATCTGCACCACCTGCTGCGCAGGGTTGAGCGCCTTGTTGACCTCGTCGCCAAGCGCTCGCTCGCGCACCTTGGCGGTAAAATCCTTCACCACATCGAGCGCAACGTCGGCCTCAAGCAGCGCACGACGAATCTCGCGCACCGTGCCGTCAATATCTGCTGCAGAAAGTTTGCCCTTCGAGCGCAGATTCTTGAAGGTGTCAGTCAGCCGCTGCGAGAGGGTTCCGAAAGTAGCCATAGTGGTTCGATTCTAGCTGCCCCTGCAGCGAGTCACACGCGGCTACCCGACGAGCTGCTGCGCGAAGACGTTCGGGGTGAAACCGGTGAGATCGACGATGCCCTCACCCTGCCCCACCAGCTTGATGGGCAAACCAGTGCTTTGCTGCACCGCAAGCACAAACCCTCCCTTTGCCGAACCATCAAGCTTTGTCAGTACGAGACCCGTCACACCAGCGTGCTCGATGAAGGCCTCCGCCTGAGCGAGGCCGTTCTGGCCCGTCGTGGCATCGAGCACGAGCAGCACCTCGGCGATCGGTGCCTGCTTTTCGATGACGCGTCGCACCTTTGCGAGTTCATCCATGAGCCCACCTTTGGTTTGCAGTCGGCCCGCAGTATCGATCAGCACAATGTCGTGGCCTTCGGCCTGTGCCCGCTCAACCGTTTGGAACGCAACCGATGCCGGGTCTTGGCCCTGTTGCTGCGGCTTCACAATATCTGCGCCCGCGCGCTCGGCCCAGGTTGCGAGCTGTTCCACCGCGGCTGCACGAAATGTGTCAGCCGCACCCACCAGCACCCGCTTATCGAAGGTGCGCAGATAGTTCGCGAGCTTGCCGATCGTGGTGGTCTTGCCCTCGCCGTTGACCCCAACCACCAGCACCACCGCTGGTCGATCTGACAGCTTCAGCGTGGGATCAAACGCGGCAAGCCGATCTGAGATCAGGTCGCGCAGCAACTGACGCAGGTCTTTCGCATCGGTGAGGTGTTGAAGGTCAACCTCGCGCCGAAGCTCCTCAAGAATCTCGTCTGTCAGATCAGGGCCGAAGTCGGCACTGATCAGGGCAGTCTCAAGGTCATCCCAGGTGTCATCTGAAATCTTCTCGGCCCCGCCGAAGACACTGCGAAACACGCCAGAGAGAGACCATGAACGTTCAGACATGCCTCCAGTGTAGGGGTCACAGGCAGGTCCGATTTCCCGGGCGTCGCCTTGCCTGCGTTCTCACGACGCCGACCGCAAATGTTCCTGTTTGGTTACGAAGCTTGTGCAAAACGTCACAAATCGCCCAACATCGCTCGCAGACTCCGCTACGATTCAAGGGATCCAAGCGCCACGCAAAGATGCACGGGCGCGCCACCCCTGGAGGTACCGTGACCCGTAAAACGGCACTATCGGTCAGCGCCAGACGCCCACTCGGCATAGCGCTACTACTCGGAATACTGTTAGCACTCGTCGGCGGACTGTTCTCCGCGCAACCCGCGTTTGCCGCGGACTGCGCGCCGAACTCAACCACCGCTTGCATTCAAGGAGTGATGAAGACCAGCAGCGGCGATCCCGCTGAGGGCGTTACTCTCTCGCTGAGCGGCGGAGGCGAATCGCAAGAGATCCAGACAGCCTCGGATGGCCGGTGGTCATTCGCGGTGACAAGCTCAGGCACCTTCACGGTGAGCGTTGACCCGTCGACGCTGCCAGAGGGTCAATACCTGAAGCTCGTGGAGAGCCGTGATATTTCGGTGCAGGTCGGCGGCGTCGGCGGCGGTCTCTTCCCGCTCACCGACGACCCCAATGCAACGGTAGCTCCCGACGCTGGCGCTGGCGCTGGCGCAGGAACCGGCGATGGCGAAGCAGAAGAGCAGGCGAACAGCGGTTCGCAGGCGAACGCCTCATCATTCTCGTGGCCTCGCTTCTGGCAGCAGTTCGCATCGGGCCTTCGCATGGGCTTGCTGATCGCCCTCGCCTCGCTCGGCCTGTCACTGATTTTTGGTACCACCGGGCTCAGCAACTTTGCACACGGCGAGATGGTGTCGATGGGCGGTTTGCTTGCTGCGGCCGCGATGACGCTCACCGGCAACCTGTGGCTCGCGGGCGCGATCGCCGTGATTGTCATGGCCGTGTTCGGCTGGGCGCAAGACAAGGTGTTGTGGAAGCCGCTGCGCAAGCGCAAGCTCAGCCTCATGCAGCTGATGATTGTCTCAATCGGTCTCTCGATCACGATGCAATACATGTTCCAGTTCATCTGGGGTTCAGGCATTGTGCGCATTGACACGAAGAACCCGGCGACCGCAACGATCTTCGGCATCACCATGACCGTGCAGTCCTACGTCGCGAT
>JAAZFP010000302.1 GCA_012511645.1 Microbacteriaceae bacterium | reverse complement strand
TTCGACGCGGCCAAGATGCTCCCCGGCGGGCAGGTGCTGCAGCAGCGAGCGTCATCGAGCGTTGGTCTCGTGAAGACGTTTCTGCTGGGTGCCGCGAGCGGCGTCGCGGGGTTTTGCGCTGGCCCGATCCTCGGCGCAGTGCTCACCCTCGCTGCCGCGCAGGGCAACCTGTTCACTGCGGGCACGCTGCTCGCGGTGTACGGTGCCGGCATGGTCGTACCGCTGCTGATTATCGCAGCCCTGTGGGGCAGGATCGGCGACCGCGGCCGCCGGGTATTGCGCGGGCGCAGCTTCACCGTGTTCGGGCGGGAGTTTCACACCACATCGGTGTTCACCGGTGTGCTCATCATCATCGTGGGTATCGTGTTCTGGGCCACCAACGGCCTCGTTGACATGCCATCACTGTTACCGACCAGTGTGTCAGCCTGGTTGCAAGGGCAGACCTCGATTCTCGCGAACGGCCTCGTTGACCTCGCAGCGATTCTTGCCATCGGCGTGATCGCGCTGCTCATCTGGTGGCGAACACGGAGCCGCACCACCAGCGATGAATCTGAGAGAGATAAGGCGGAGCTATGAGAAACAGTGGGTCTCCACGCTCTCGGCGCTGTTGGCGAAGGCTCGCCGTGGTGCCGCTCGTCAGCGCGTTGTTCCTCACGGCCTGCGCCGAAGGTGACGTATCGGTCGGGGGTTCGGACCCGACACCGACGAACCGGACGCTTGAGCAGATCGACACGGCGACGATCAGCCTCCCAGCAGGGCTCGGCGATGCAGGCGTGCTGCAGCCTGGTTGGGATCTGCCGCCCCAAGAACTCGATGGTGTGTTCGTCGGGCAGAGCATGGGCGAGAGCGGTTGGCTCGAGTTCACCGCTGTCGATGAACGTGGAGAAATACTGTGGCTGGCTGAGCGGCCCCCCAGCTGCACCGGCTTCGCGCTCGCCCGAACCGACGACGGCCGCCCGCTCGCGATCCTCACCAACCTCGTCGCAACCCCTGAAGCGATCGCGACACCGACCGCAACCGCATTCGACCTGCGCACCGGCGAAGAAATCTGGGGGCCGATCGAGGTCACCGGCCCCTACAAAGGCCCCGGGCTCGTGTTCGCCGCCGCACCCGAAGGGTTCATGGGTGACACCGGCAAGAAGATCGCCCTGAACCCCTCCACCGGCGACATCATTGCCGCTGAGGACGAACACACCACTCGGCGAATCGTCGGTGAGTTCCAAGGCGCCCTGATCAGCGTGGACGCGGATCATCTGATCGCAGAACGCCCCAATGATGAGGGAGCGCTCGAAACGCTCTGGTCGCTGCCCCTTGCCGAATTCGGGTGGGATCACGCCGAGATATCAAACCAGGCCCGCCGCATAGACCTCGGCGACCAGCACATCGTCATTCCCAGCGGTGACGATAGCCTCGCGGTGTTAGAACTTGAGGCCGGCACTGTCGTCGTGAATCACGCACGAGATGCCGCATACGATAAACAATCTGACACCCTCATCATCCTGAATGATTCTGAAATCGTGGGCTTCCCCGCAAACGGCGAAGCCTGGAACTTGCCCGTGCCAGGAGATGCGAGACTCCAGGGGCTCGGTGGTGGCATCGCATACGTCCATACCTATGAGGCCAACCTCGCTTTCAATCTCACCAACGGTGCAACATTGGTGCCCGAGTTTGCCGGGACCCGTGTACGCGACACGAGTCTGTTTCTCCCCGTTCACACCACTGAGGGAGGGGCCGCGATCATTCAGAATGGAGGAGTGCAGCACTTCGTGCCACGGAGATAAAGCTCCGCGAAGCGCTGCAGGCCGACAGAAGTTGTAGCGCTCAGTTTTCGACGCAACTTGCGCTACGTTCAAGAACCATGAAAGAGAACATGACCTCTGCGAGCACAGAACACCAGGGCCCCACGACAACGGCCCCGGCGGCCAAATTTAGTCTTCGAGGGTTCGCCCCGGGGTGGGGTGCCGCCGTAATGGGCACCTCGGTCATCTCGACAATCTTCACCGCCCTGCGCGAAGCCGGAGTGCTACCCGAAGCCACATCTGCACTCGCGACGGTGTTCCTCGTGCTGGCACTCGGGGTCGGCGTGATCGTGCTCGGCCTCACCACCGCACGATGGGTACGCTACCCGAGCGCGGCTCGCGCCGATCTCGCCCACCCGGTGAAGGGCGGCATGAGCGCAACATTCGGCGGCGGGTTTCTCACCCTCGCGGTAGCGCTCGGCCGCAGCGGACAATCGCTGTTCGGCGAACCCGCCACCGTGGCCCTCGTCGCGATCTTCGCTGCGATTGGCGGGGCACTCGCGCTCATTTTCGGTGTCGCGTTTCTTTCGCGAATTTTTGCGCGCGGCGACACCCCTGCCCCCGCGATTACCGGTGCGTGGTTCATTCCACCTGTGGTCACCATCGTGATTCCGACCGCGCTGGCACCGCTCATTCACACGGGCGATCTGCTTGCTCGTGAACTGCTGTGGGTGTCATGGATCGCGCTCGGTATGGGCGGCATGCTCTACCTAGCAATCACCGCGGTGCTCATCTTTCGCAGCGCAACCAGCCCGCTCCCGCCGGCACAGCTCGCCCCGAGCCTGCTCATCGGCATGGGGCCCGCCGGGCTCATCGGTCTGAACCTCACTCTCCTCACCGACGCATCCGTGCGTGCAGGGGTTGCCTCCACCGATATCGTGCCGGTCGCCGAGTTCGCGGGGCTCGCAGTGTGGGGCTTTGGCCTGTGGTGGGCGATCGCTGGGCTTGCCGTGCTGAAGCGCGGGTACCAGCGCCTCCCATTCTCGGTCGCTTCATGGGGGTTCACGTTTCCCCTCGGCGCGTGGACAGTCGCCGGGATCGTGCTCGGCTCCCGCCTCGATTCATCCCTGGTGCTTGGGCTCGGGGTGGTGGGCGCGATCGTGCTGATCGTGCTGTGGCTCGTGCTTGCGTGGCGCACGTTTCGCGGCATCAGCAGCGGCTCGATCTGGGAGTAGCCCTCAATGCGGGTATCGCACCCGATCCTCGAATTCAGTGAGGGCGTCGATGCCGCCGCTGCGATATGCAACCCAGTCGCGGCTTGCCCCGGTTTGTTGCACATCTGCAAGATGGCCCCGCCAGAGATCGGCGAGAGTCGCTGCTGCTGCCCCTGCCGCTGTCGCAGCCGATGCTGATTCCACGCCCTGCGATCTGAGTTCGCGCAGTGCAGCCCATCTGCCCTCCGCATACTTGAGGCCAGGCACCGAGACACCGGCTTTCGTGAAACTACACACCGAAGATCCGCCTGAGGCCTGCTCCATCGCGCGCATCGCCTCAGAGCCCAGCTCACGGAGTACTGCCTCCGGTTCAGGCATCGCGCCCCCTCTCGTTGCTTGCTGCAATGCGCCCGGCAACGAGCGCGAGGATCGCCGCGGCGACCAGCACCACGGCCATCGGCCGCGCGTCAACGCCGAGCATGCCGACGAGCGGCGGTGCTGCGGCCCCCAGCAGCGCCTGGGTGAAGCCGATGATCGCCGAAGAGGTGCCGCCCGGCAGCGGGCTCGCATCCATGGCCAGGGCAGTGGCACTGCCTGAGAGCAGCGCCACGGGTGCTGCGGCGATCGTGAGTGCGGCAATGTACCAGGCCACGTGGGCTTCGGTGAACACGGTCGCGAGCACCAGCACTGCCCCCAAGACGAGCACGATGAGGCCGAGGTTCACTGCGCGTGACGCGGTGAGGGTGCCGAACTTGGTGGTGCGCCCGATGAGGCGTGAGCCGACAATGCCCACCCCCGCCATGATGAGCGAGATCACGGCACCCGTTAGCGCATAACCGGCTGGCGAGAACCCGTGCAGTTGCTGAAACACGAACGGTGCTGACGAGATATAGGCGTACATCGCCATGAACGCGAGGCTCACGACCGCCGTGTACATAATGAATCTCAGCCGGTTTGGCGCAGCCTTCTGCGCGGGTCGTGGGCCACCCGGGCCCTGCCCGGTTGCGGGCGCTCGCCCGGGTGCTGTTCGCGCGAGGTTGGTTTCTGGAATCTTGATTGCGCTCCACACCCCGACGGCGGCGCCGAGAGCGGCGAGTACGAGAAAGATCGCGCGCCAATCGGCGACGGCGAGGATCGCGGAGCCAAGCACGGGTGCGAGTGCGGGCACGATGAGACCCGCGGCGGTGATCATGTTCAGTGCGCGGGCCGCTTGATCACCCTGCACCAGATCGTGCACGATCGCACGGCCGAGCACCATGCCAGCACTAGCAGCGAATCCCTGCAAGAACCGCAGCACGAGCATGACTTCAAGGTTTGGCGAGAAAGCAATGGCTGCGCTCAACACCACGAATGCGACGATGCCGATCAGCAGCGGCATGCGACGACCCGACCTATCTGACAGCGGGCCGATCACGAGCTGCCCCACAGCTAACCCGATGATGTAGACGGTCAGCGTGAGCTGGGCGGCACCCGTGGTAATGCCCAGGTCTTCGGCCGCGAGCGGTAGGCCCGCGAGGTAGGCGGCGGTGCCAAGCGGCGGCATCGCCGACACCAGCACGAGTAAAGCGAGCAGCCCCGCCCCTACGGCGGTCGCGACCTTCGCAGTGTTGTCGTTCGCCGCCCGTATCGGGCCGGTTGATGTTGGCATGGGGATCCTTGTTCTTCATGAATCTTGACGGCATGGTGGCGCGCTCGCTCGCGCAACCGAGTTCGGCGAGTTAGGCGAGGGTGAGGAAGAGTTTTTCGAGTTCGTCTTGATCTGGGGCACCGTCTGCCTCGGGGTTGTTGAGGCATTCTTTCAACGCGCTGGAGACGACGAGGAACCCGGCCCGGTCGAGTGCTTTCGAGACGGCGGAGAGTTGGTGCACAACGTCTCGGCAGTGCGCATCTTGCTCAACTGCGTTGATGACCGCAGCGAGTTGCCCGTGGGCGCGGCGCAGTCGGTTGATCACCTTGCGCTTCGCCTCCGCGTCGTGCCGCTCCTGAGTGGTGTCTGTCTCATGCTGCATGGCCCCTGCCTTTCCGTGATGCCGAATTCCTTGTGTCGACCTTGTGTCGAATGAACCTGACTTGACAAACAGAATACCCCCGTGGGTATAGTTATTCCAGTCATGATAATACCCCATGGGGTATCTGAGTTTGAGGAGAACACGATGTGCCGGGCGACGACCTGCCGAACGTGTAACAAGACGACCTGGGCGGGCTGCGGGCAGCACGTTGCCATGGTCAAAGCAAGTGTGCCCGCGTCGCAGTGGTGCAACGGCAAGCACACTCAAGCCCAAATCGATGCGGCCAAGGCTGAACGCGGGGGCTTCTTCTCCCGAATCTTCGGCCGCTAACCCAAACGAAAAGAGCACAAACCATGGCAACCAAGAACCTGACTTACACTGACTTCACGCAAACTATCGGCGATGACGGCATCGTTTTCGTTGATTTCTGGGCCGCGTGGTGTGGCCCCTGCCGATCGTTTGCCCCGACCTTTGAGAAAGCCTCCGAGCAGCACCCCGACATTGTGTTCGGCAAGGTCGACACCGAAGCCGAGCAGCAACTCGCTGCGGAGTTTCGCATCACCTCGATCCCGACTCTCATGGTGTTCCGTGACGGGATCATGGTTTACTCCCAACCTGGCGCACTCCCGCCCGCGCAGCTCGACCAGCTCATCCAGGGCGCACGCGACCTCGACATGGATGACGTGCGTCGACAACTCGCAGAACGCGAAGCTTCCGCAGTCGCCTGACTCCCATAGATCACTCACAATCTGCAACATGTCACTTCGAAAGGACCCACTCATATGTGCGCACGAATCACCTGTTCAACCTGCAACAAGCCGACCTGGGCTGGCTGTGGCCAGCACATCGAGGAAGCCCTCTACGGCGTGCCCGAAGCCGACCGCTGCGCCGGCCACTGATTGCCCGCTGACCACACACTGACACCTCAGAAAGGGGAAACTGATCATGCTGCTCGAACGAATTTATGACGAGGATCTCGCCCAGGCGAGCTACTTTATCGGCTGTCAGGCGAAGGGCGAGGCGATCGTCGTTGACCCGCGCCGCGACCTGGGTGACTACCTTGCTATTGCCGAGAAGAACGGCATGCAGATCGTCGCCGTCACCGAAACCCATATTCACGCCGACTACCTCTCGGGCACCCGAGAGCTCGCCGCTGCGACCGGCGCGCAGATGTATGTCTCTGACGAGGGTGGGCCTGACTGGACGTATGGCAGCGATTTCGACAGTGCCGTGCGCATGAAGCACGGGCACGAGATTCAGCTCGGCAACATCACCGTGCGGGCAGTGCATACCCCGGGGCACACCCCCGAGCACCTCTCCTTTCTCGTCACTGATGGCGCGCAGTCGTCAGAGCCTGGCTTCATGCTGACGGGTGATTTCGTGTTCGTTGGTGATCTCGGCCGCCCCGACCTGCTCGACGAGGCGGCAGGGTTTATTGACACCCGCTTTGGTGGCGCGAAAGATCTCTTCAAGAGCTTGAAGAATCAGTTTCTCACCCTGCCCGACTATGTGCAGGTGCTGCCCGCCCACGGCTCAGGTTCGGCTTGTGGTAAGGCGCTCGGTGCGATCGCCGCATCGACTGTCGGCTACGAACGCAATTTCTCGTGGTGGGGTAAATATCTCAAGAACGACGACGAGCAGGGTTTTGTCGACGAGCTTTTGAGTGGTCAGCCCGACGCGCACGCCTATTTTGGTCGCATGAAGGTGCAGAACAAACTTGGCCCGGCGATCCTCGGCGAGCAGTCTGAACTCATCGAATACACGGTCGATGCACTGCGTGAAGACCTCGCGCACGACAACGTGATCTTCGTCGACACCCGC
>JAAZFP010000301.1 GCA_012511645.1 Microbacteriaceae bacterium | reverse complement strand
TGATGCAGCTTCGCGCATGAGCAGCAACGGTGCGACGAGATTCGTCTCAAACACCTCCATGATGCTCGCGCGATCAATTTGCGCGGCTGGATCGCGTCGATGTTGCACGCCGGCATTCAGCACTAAGAGGTCAATGCCGCCAAGACTGAAGACTGTGTCATCAATGAGCGAGATGCAGGTCGATTCTTCGCGAATGTCACCGGGGAGAAGAACACATTCGCGACCAGCGTCTCGAACAAGGGTCGCGGTGCGTTCTGCGTCCTCCTGTTCCTGAGGCAGATAGGAGATAGAGAGATCTGCGCCCTCCCTTGCATAGGCGATGGCAACCGCCCGGCCGATGCCAGAGTCACCGCCAGTAATCAGTGCACGCCTGCCCACCAGTCGGCCATGACCGACATAGCTTTCCTCTCCGTGATCCGGAGAGGGCTGCATGTGATCCGTGAGTCCGGGCTGCGTCTGCTCTTGATCGGGCAATGGTGGCGATTCATGCAGTGTGCGGGGGTCTTCGAGCGAGGTCATCGTCAATGCCTTTCTGATCAGCCGTGAGCGGTGCCACCGAACCATCGCTGAATGACGGGGGCACAGCACAACGATGCGAACGGCGATGCAGAGCACACGCACAAATCGCAGGTGGTTTACTGTGGACTCGAATGTACGCGCCGGTATCACGGCGCACGACCCCGTTGACATCAGCCTCGCTGCCGCTACCCTGCCGCGCACGCATCGAAGTGTCTCCGTGTCATCCGCCGCCACAGTCCGTGGCAACAGGTCAGACGGTAGACTGCTGCGGTGAGTACAGGTGACGTGAAGGTTCTGACCGCGCTGCGCAGCCCGCGATTACTCACCCGCGAGGTGTTGGCCGGACTCGTCGTGGCGATAGCGCTGATCCCCGAAGCAATCGCGTTCTCGGTGATTGCCGGGGTCGACCCCAAGGTCGGGCTCTTCTCGTCCTTCATCATGGCGGTCTCGATCGCTTTTCTTGGCGGGAGACCCGCCATGATCACCGCCGCTACGGGCGCAGTAGCGCTTGTCATCGCCCCGGTCGCGCGCGAGCACGGCTTCGACTATTTCATCGCCACCGTGCTGCTTGCCGGGGTGTTTCAAATCCTCCTAGCGGTGCTCGGCGTCGCAAAACTCATGCGGTTTATTCCCCGCAGCGTGATGGTCGGGTTCGTGAACTCGCTCGCGATTCTCGTGTTCTTGTCACAGCTCCCGCACCTTTTTGGGGTGCCATGGGCGGTGTACCCGCTGGTCGCGCTCGGCATCATCATTGTCGTGCTGCTGCCGAAGATCACGACCGTTGTGCCATCCCCGCTGATTTCGATCATTGTGGTGACCGCAATTGTCATGGTGTTCGCCATTCAGGTGCCAACCGTTGGCGATCAAGGTGAACTCCCCCGAAGCCTGCCCGAATTGTTTGTGCCGAATGTTCCACTCACCTGGGAAACCTTCACCATCATCGCCCCCTTCGCGCTCGGTGTGGCGCTTGTAGGCCTCATGGAATCGCTCATGACGGCCAAGCTCGTCGATGAGATCACCGATACCCATTCCAATAAGACGCGTGAGAGCTGGGCGCAGGGCGTCGCGAATATTCTCTCCGGTGCGTTTGGAGGCATGGGCGGCTGCGCGGTCATCGGTCAGACGATGATCAACGTCAAGGTGTCGGGCGCCCGCACCCGCATCTCGACGTTCTTGGCCGGAGTCTTTCTGCTCGTGCTGGTGGTGGCTCTTGGCGATTTCGTCGCGGCAATTCCCATGGCTGCACTCGTTGCGGTGATGATCATGGTCTCGGTGGCCGCATTCGATTGGCACTCCATTCGCCCCTCCACGCTCAAACGGCTGCCGAAGAGTGAAAATCTCGTGATGTTCGCGACCGTGCTCATGGTGGTGTCGACCGGAAACCTCGCCATTGGTGTCGTCGGCGGGGTGCTCGTCGCCTCGGTGCTGTTTGTTCGGCGCGTCGCCCATTTTGTGACCGTTACTCGCGAGCTCACCCGCACCGACCGGGGCGAGACTGCCTACTACCGGGTCGAGGGCGAGCTGCTCTTCGCATCGAGCAACGATCTGACGACCCAGTTCTCGTACACACATGATCCTGGGCACATCGTGATCGACATGCGCCGCTCTCACATCTGGGACGCGTCAACTGTCGCCGCGCTCGATGCAATCACCACGAAATATGATCGGCTCGGAAAGCAAGTCGAAATCGTCGGCATGAACAGGCACACCTCGGCGATGCATCAGCGACTCAGCGGCCACCTCGGCGGCGAATAGCTGCTTCGGCACCGCTGAACCACTGTGCCGCTTACACGGCGAACGCGTGATCGTCAGCCGCCACCGGGCTTGGCAACAGAGATTCGGCGCCGGTGAGCACGCGGTCGACCTGCGCGGCAACCGATCGCCCCTCGGCGATGGCCCACACAATGAGCGACTGCCCCCGGCCCGCGTCACCGGCAACAAACACGTCCGGAAACTCGGTCGCATAGGTGCGGCGGTTTCGCTCGAATGCGCCTCTGCTCGTGTGCGCCAGGGCGAAGCCAGCTCCGGTGTCATCGTGCGCCGTGCGCTGGCGGTCTGAGCCGGCACCAGAACCCTCAGGGTGAGCATCAAGAGGCTCGGGTCCGGTGAAGCCCATCGCTATCAGCACCAGATCGGCAGCAATCACATGCTCTGTTCCCGGGATCGGCTCGCGTCCGCGCACCGTGAACCCGGTCTCGGCGACCTTCAGCCCCCTCACCTGTCCACTCGCATCACCCACGAACTCAACGGTGGAGGCAAGATACTTGCGTTCACCACCTTCTTCGTGTGAACTCGACACCTCAAACACGGTCGGATGTGTGGGCCAGGGCTGATCCTCACTCCGAGCACACGGTGGTTTCTGACCGATGGCAAGATTCGTCACCGAGGCGGCACCTTGTCGATGGGCCGTGCCAACGCAGTCCGCTCCGGTATCACCGCCCCCGATCACCACCACATGCTTGCCCGCCGCGTTGAGGTGCGGAGGAAGCATCGCGCCCGCCTCGGTGCTTTCACAACGTGCGGCCGTTGAGTCGCTGTCTGTCGGCGCACCGCCACTGTCTTCGGCCCGGTTCTGTGCCGTCAAATACTCCATCGCATAGTGCACACCAGTGAGCGCACGACCCGGCAGTTCAAGCGGGCGCGGCACCGTTGCACCAGTCGCGACGATCACGGCGTCATAGCGGCGGCGCAGCTCGCGCCAGCTCATGTCGCGGCCAATCTCAATACCCGTGCGAAACCGGGTGCCCTCGAGCTTCATTTGCTCGATGCGCCGCTCAACAAGATGCTTCTCAAGCTTGAACGAGGGGATGCCGAACCGAAGCAAACCGCCTGGCTGCTCATCTCGTTCATACACGGCGACCGTGTGCCCGGCCCGCGTCAACTGTTGCGCAGCCGCAAGACCAGCTGGCCCAGACCCCACAATTGCAACGGTCTTGCCACTGAGTCGCTCCGGCGGCTGCGGCTGCACCCAGCCGTTCGCAAACCCCTGGTCGATAATCGAGTTCTCGATCTGTTTGATGGTCACTGCCGGCTGGTTGATGCCGAGCACACACGCTGACTCGCACGGTGCTGGGCAGGCACGACCAGTGAACTCGGGAAAGTTATTCGTCGCGTGAAGCCGCTCAAGCGCGTCTCGCTCACGACCCCGCCAGGTCAGGTCATTCCACTCGGGAATGAGGTTGCCGAGAGGACAGCCCTGGTGGCAAAACGCCACACCGCAATCCATACACCGAGACGCCTGTCGAGCGACCATGGTGGGGTCTGCGGAGTCGACGACCTCACGCCAGTCCATCAGTCGCAGGGCAACCGGTCGTTTCGGCGCGAGCTCACGTTCGCGCACGTCAAGAAATCCGCGCGGATCAGCCACGGGTCACCTCCAAAATTTGTGTCCAGGTATGGTCGTCATCGAGTGCTCGGCCCTCGGTTGTCGCACGCTCGTGCACGTCGAGCACTCGCGCATAACCTCGCGGAATGAGATGAGTGAACCTCGCCCACGTCTCAGGATCACGGCGCAGATCGCTGAGGAGCAACTCGGCAAGCTCCGACCCCGTTTGCTCAGCGTGCCGCGCGAGCAGTGAACGCACTCGCTCGCGTCGCGCCTCATCAAGTGGCCGTAGCTCAAGCGCACCGCTGACCAGCTCAGCCGAGTTCAAGTGCAGCGGGTCGAGATCGAGCAGCACTGCCTCGCCACCGGACATGCCGGCGCCGAGGTTTCGACCGGTCGGGCCTAGGATCAGCGCGAAGCCACCGGTGAAATACTCAAGCGCGTGATCCCCCGTTCCCTCAACCACGGCGACGGCTCCCGAGCCTCGAACCAAGAATCGCTCGCCAACGACACCAGCGATGAACAGCGCCCCGCTCGTGGCACCGTAACCGATCACATTGCCGGCGATCACGTTACCCACCGCGGCGTGCGCCGCGCTCGGGTGTGGTCGCAGCACAATCTCGCCGCCTGAGAGCCCCTTGCCGACATAGTCGTTGGCGGCGCCGATGAGGCGCAGCGTGATTCCGGCGGGCAGGAACGCACCGAGCGACTGACCAGCAGAGCCGGTGAGCGTCACGTCGATGGTTTCTGCAGGCAGCCCCGCAGAGCCATGGCGTTTCGTCACCTCGTGACCGAGCATCGTGCCGACGGCTCGGTCAACGTTGCGAATCGGCAGGTCGATCACGACGGGTTCTGCGCAATCCAGCGCATTGCGCGAGTCGGCGAGCAACGCCACATCAAAGTGCGTTTCAAGCTCATGATCTTGGGTGCGACCCTGGCGTTTCGGCTCATCGGCGGCGAACTGTGGGCCGCGCAACACGGGCGTCAGGTCAAGTCCCTCGGCTTTCCAGTGCCGCACCGCCTCATCAAGATCGAGTGCCGAGGTGTCACCCACCGCCTCATCGATACTCCGATACCCGAGCATCGCAAGCAGCTCGCGCACCTCTTCAGCGATGAAGGTGAAGAAATTGATCACATGCTCGGCTTGCCCGGTGAATCGGCTGCGCAGTTCGGGGTTCTGCGTCGCGACACCCACAGGGCAGGTATCCAGGTGACACACTCGCATCATGATGCACCCAGAGACCACGAGTACCGATGTGGCAAATCCGAACTCTTCGGCGCCGAGCAGCGCGGCAATCACCACGTCTCGGCCCGTTTTCAGCTGACCATCGACCTGCACCACGACGCGGTCGCGGAGGCCGTTCAGCATGAGCGTCTGCTGCACCTCGGCAAGACCCAACTCCCCCGGGCCGCCCGCATGCTTGAGGGAATTCATAGGGCTCGCACCCGTGCCACCATCATGACCAGACACAAGCACAACGTCACTGAGCGCCTTCGCAACGCCCGCCGCCACGGGGCCAATGCCTGACTGCGAAACGAGCTTCGTCGAGATGCGAGCCGACGGGTTCGCACGCTTCAGATCGAAGATGAGTTGCTTCAGATCTTCAATCGAGTAAATATCGTGGTGCGGCGGCGGCGAGATCAGTCCCACTCCCGGCGTCGCGTGCCGGGTCTCGGCGATCCACGGATACATCTTCTGCGGCGGCAACTGGCCGCCCTCGCCGGGCTTGGCTCCCTGCGCCAGCTTGATCTGAATCTCATCGGCATGGGTGAGATACATGCTGGTGACACCGAATCGACCAGACGCGACCTGTTTGATGGCGCTGCGACGAGCCGGGTCGGTCAAGCGATCCTCGCTCTCACCGCCCTCACCAGTGTTTGATCGGCCGCCGATGCGGTTCATCGCAATTGCGAGTGTCTCGTGCGCTTCGGGTGAGATTGATCCATAGCTCATCGCACCCGTCGCAAAGCGTCGCATGATCGCGCTGACCGGTTCGACCTCGTCGAGCGCAACCGATGGTCGCTGCGGGCTGAAGCGAAACAGTCCACGCAGAGTCATCAGTCGCTGCTGCTGATCGTTCACGCGCGCGGTGTACTCGCTGAAAATCTCACGTCGGCCAGTCTTCGTTGCGTGCTGCAGCTTGAAGATGGTCTCCGGATCGAACAGGTGCGGTTCTTCGCCTCGCCGCCATCGATACTCGCCGCCCGTTTCGAGCCGACGATGCGCGAGAGACGCCGCGTTGTCAGGGTAGGCGCGGCGGTGGCGCGCAGCGACCTCTGCCGCGATCACGTCGAGGCCGACTCCCCCAAGCTTCGACTGGGTGCCGGTGAAGTATCGATCGACGATCTCGTGCGAAAGCCCGATCGCTTCGAAGGTTTGGGCGCCGCAGTATGAGGCCACCGTGGAGATGCCCATTTTGCTCATCACTTTGAGCAGCCCTTTGCCGAGCGCCTTTATGAGGCGGTGAACCGCAGCGTCGGCAGCAGCATCCACGTCCGCGTTCTCATCTGTGGCAAGCTCACCGGCACGAACCAGCGCCTCCACGCTCTCCATCGCGAGGTATGGGTTCACTGCCGCAGCCCCGTAGGCGATCAGCGCGGCAACATGGTGCACCTCGCGCACATCGCCCGCCTCGGCGATCAACGCCACCCGCATGCGAGTGCCCTCGCGAATGAGGTGGTGGTGCACCGCCGATACCGCGAGCAGCGAGGGAATCGGCGCGAGATCTTTGTCGCTGTCGCGGTCTGACACAATCAAGAACTCGGCGCCCGCCTCGATCGCGGCGCTCGCCTCGCGGCACATCTGGTCAAGCCGGTCAGCAAGACCTTTCGCGTGATAATCAACCGGGTAGAGCCCACGAATCGTCACGGTGCGCTCGCGCTCGAGGTCGTCAGCAAAGTGCTGCACCTTCGCGAGATCATCATTGTCAATTACCGGAAAATCGAGGATCACCTGCCGGGCATGTTCGGCTGACTGCGCGAGAAGGTTCGGCACAGGACCCATCGATGTCACCAGGCTCGTCACGAGTTCTTCGCGCAGCGCGTCAAGCGGCGGATTCGTGACCTGCGCGAACTGCTGCACAAAGTAGTCAAAGATGAGGCGCGGCCGGTCGCTCAACACCGCAATCGGAGTGTCGCTGCCCATTGCCGCAATCGGCTCGACGCCGTCGCGCGCCATGGGGGTGAGCAACAGTCGCAACTCCTCTTCGGTGTACCCGAAGGTGCGCTGCCTTCGGGCAATTGAGGCGTGCGGATGCACGAGATGCTCACGCTCGGGCAACTCGGAGAGCCGAATCAAGCCGTCGTTGACCCAGGTGCCCCAAGGGGCGAGCGATGCCAACTCGGCTTTGACCTCGTGATCCTCACGCAGAGTGCCCGTGTCGAGGTTCACCGCAAGCATGCGTCCCGGCTGCAATCGGCCGCGACGCACCACCTGGTCTGGCGCAAATTCGAGCACCCCGGTCTCGCTCGCGATCACGAGCAGTCCGTCACGGGTGACCTGGAACCTGCCGGGGCGCAGACCGTTTCGGTCGAGCAGCGCGACCAACTCCGTGCCGTCGGTTGCGATCATCGCTGCCGGGCCATCCCACGGTTCCATCACCAGCGAGTGATACTCGAGAAACTCACGCAGGCCCGGGGCCAGGCTTGGCTCAAGCTCCCACGCTTCAGGCACCATCATTGCAAGCGCGTGCGGCAAGCTTCTGCCAGACATGACGAGCAGTTCAAGCACCTCATCAAAGCTCGCAGAATCGCTGCCGCCCGCTGTGCAGATTGGACGAAGCTGAGTCAGGTCGCCCAACGCATCGCTGCTCAGCTGCGCCTCGCGTGCTCGCATCCAGTTGCGGTTGCCGCGAACCGTATTGATCTCACCATTGTG
>JAAZFP010000300.1 GCA_012511645.1 Microbacteriaceae bacterium | reverse complement strand
TATCGGTGTCAGCATCGATGCGGTGTGTGACCTGCAGGGTGAAGAGGGAGAGGCCGACCGCGCGATCGAACGTGCCAGCCGCGAGCCAGTCCACCCGCGCCCCACCGGGCAACAGCCGCCCGTCTGGAGTACGCCAAAACCGTACATGGTGTCGCTTCGCGGGATTGCCTGCAACTTCCTGCTGATAGGCGAAGTCATGCACCCGACCGAAGAGAAAGAGCGGGCTGGCCGGTGCTTCGTGGTAGCTCTGACGAGTGAGCGTCGAGGTGACGATGCGGAGCGAACTGCGCAGCGTCACCGGGTCGGCCTTCGTCCACTCGGCAGCTTGCATTGCCTGATGAAGGGCGGCCTCATCCCCGAGCAGCGAAAGGTTAATGGGGTCACCGAGCAGGCCGTCACTGGTTCGCGTGCGGCCAATGAAGTAATCGGGCACATAAATGGTGGTCAGCACGCGGTGAACGCGGGGGAGCACCAGGTAAGCAAGCAGCCCCCAAAACACCACGGCCAGTGCGATGCCCCACCAGCCAAGTTGAAAACTCTGTTGCAGTACCAGCCACGCGAGCCACACTGCGGCGATGCCCGCAAAGATGAAAAAGAACTCGTCGAGCACGGCAAGCATCGAAATGCGTTGCCTCTTCTTCGCATGCGCGTCGATGCGCGCTGCCTCGAGTGGGGCAGCTGCATCGGGAGGGCTCTGCGTGGTCACCTCTTCATGGTATCGAGGTGTCAAAAATATGTGTTAGAGATGCGAGAGCAGTCGCGCAGCATCACCGATGTAGGTGGCGGGAGTGAGTTCCAACAGCCGAGCCTTTGCATCGTCGCCGATCTGCAGCTCAGACACAAATGCGATGAGGTCTGCCTGACCGATGCGCTTGCCGCGCGTCAGCTCCTTGAGTGCTGCGTACGGGTCTTCGATGGAAGAGCGACCGGCGGTCACCTCAGCACGGATCACCGTTTGAATCGCTTCGCCAAGCACCTCCCAGTTGGCGTCGAGATCTGCCGCGATCACGGCCTCGTCAGCATCAATCTGGCCGAGTCCGCGAAGAATATTGTCGAGCGCGAGCACCGAGTGGCCGAGGCCAACACCGATGTTGCGCTGAGCCGACGAGTCGGTCAGGTCGCGCTGCCAGCGGCTGGTGACCAGCGTCTCGGCGAGCGAATCGAGCACCGCGTTTGATAGTTCGAGGTTCGCTTCGGCGTTCTCGAAGCGAATGGGGTTCACCTTGTGCGGCATCGTCGACGATCCAGTGGCACCTTCAACAGGAATCTGCTTGAAGTAGCCGATCGAAATGTAACTCCAAATATCGGTCGCAAGGTTGTGCAGAATGCGGTTTGCGTGCGCAATGCGGGAGTAGAGCTCAGCCTGCCAGTCGTGCGACTCGATCTGCGTGGTGAGTGGGTTCCAATCGAGGCCGAGACCCTCAACAAACTCGCGAGACACCCGCTGCCAGTCGACCGTTGGATCGGCCGCGAGGTGTGCCGCGAAGGTGCCGGTCGCGCCAGAGAACTTACCCAGGTATTCGATCTGGTTGATCTGACGCACCTGGCGGCCCAGGCGATGCACGAACACGGCAAGCTCTTTGCCGAGCGTGGTGGGGGTCGCAGGCTGACCGTGGGTGCGGCTCATCATTGGAAGATTGCGGTACTGCTCGGCCTGCCGAGTGAGCTCGGCGATAACCGCGCCGAGCTTCGGCTGCCAGACCTCGGCGACCGCCTGCTTGACGGTGAGCGCATAGCTCAGGTTGTTGATGTCTTCGCTGGTGCAGGCAACGTGGGTGAGCTCAGCGATGTGATCGAGCCGCTGGTCAGAGAGACGTTCGCGCACCAGGTATTCGATCGCCTTCACGTCGTGCTGAGTGGTTGCTTCGATCTCGGCGAGACGATCAATCTCAGGCTGGCCAAAGTCTGCTGCCCACTGGCGCAGACGAGCGATCGCTTCGTCACTGAGTGGAGCAGAGCCGAGCAGGGAATGTGAGGTGAGATAAATCAACCATTCGACCTCGACGTGCACTCGCGCACGGTTGAGTCCGGCCTCGGAGAGGAAGGCACCGATGGCCGAGACCTGCTTCGCGTAACGGCCGTCGAGTGGACTGATGGGCTGCAGGGGAAGCGAGGACATGTGCAATCTCCGTGGGTGAGCGTTGGTGGCCGGGGGATCGGCCTCTCCATTCTTTCACCAGGTGCACGAGAAACGGCTGTGGGGGTCAGTGGGCCCCTGAATCACCCGAAGTTTCATCCTCTGAAGCGCGGATTAGCGATCCTTGCGCTTGCCCGTGCCGAGCAGACCGTTCATGATGCCTGACAAGATCGACAGCACGAGGGCGCCGAGCACACCCCACCAGAAGCCACCGATCTGGAGCCCGAACCCGGCGAGGCCTGAGATCCAGGCGACGACCCACATCAGGATGCCGTTCACGATCAGGCCAAATAGGCCGAGCGTCAGTATGTAGAGCGGAATCGACACGATGCGCACGATCTTGCCGAGTGTGCCGTTGACCAGTCCAAAGATGAGGGCGACCAGCAGGAGGGTAATCAGTTTGTCATAGGGGCCGCTGCCAATCGGCACGATCCACACGCCGTGATCACCGCTGCCACCCACAATGAGTGTGGTGAGCCACAGGGCGAACGCACCGACCAACACACGAATCACGGTTCTCATGTGTTCTAGTCTGGCACCGATGGGGGAGTCGCGCCCGATGATTCGGTGTGAAAATTCGGTGTGAAACATGGCTCACATACTCGCCGCGTGATGCTCGAGAACTACACTGGGCTGGGTGAGCGACACAACACCCTTCGGGCCCGATTGGCGCGATCCAGAACCCATTCGCTTCCTTGATGACGAGGGACGGTATGCGCCCTCAGCCACGGCGGCCGAGTTTGCGGCAGAGCTTGAGGATGTGGATCTTGATCAGCTGAAGCAGTGGTATCTCGACATGGCGACCGTGCGAGCCTTCGACATTGAGTGCACGCACTTGCAGCGTCAGGGGCAGCTTGCGCTGTGGGCGCCGAGCATGGGGCAGGAGGGCGGACAAGTTGGCATCGCACACGCGGCGTTGCCCCAGGATCACCTCTTCCCGACCTATCGTGAGCACACGGTTGCCCATGTGCGCGGGGTGCAGCTGTCGGCAATCGCTGGCCAGTTTCGTGGGGTGACCCACGGTGGCTGGGATGTCACCGACCCGGCCAATGGCAACTGCCACCTCTACACGCTCGTGCTCGGCGCACAGACGCAGCACGCCTCGGGCTTTGCGCTCAGCCAGGTGCTCGACGCAAAGCGCGCGCAGGGCGACAGCTCGCTCGATCCGGGAGCACCCGGTGCGCCAACCGAAGCGGCAACCATTGCGTTTTACGGCGATGGCACCACGAGCCAGGGTGATGTGAACGAGTCGATGGTGTTTGCCGCGAGTTTTCAGGCGCCGCTGGTGCATGTGATGCAGAACAACGGATGGGCTATTTCGGTGCCTGCGGTGCGGCAGTCGCGCACCCCGTTCTATCGCCGTGCGCTTGGCTTTGGGCTGCGGGCCGTGCAGATCGACGGCAACGACCCGCTCGCTGGCTACGCCGTCGCGAAGCGTTTTCTCGACGCTGCCCGATCAGGTGAGGGGCCCGGGTATATCGAAGCGCTCACTTATCGCATGGGGGCGCACACGACGAGCGACGACCCTACCCGCTACCGCGAAAGCGATGAGGTGGAGAGCTGGCGTGAGAAGGATCCCGTCGTGCGCTTCGAAACCTACCTGCGTGAGCTTGGTGCCGACGACGAGTTCTTTGAGCAGACGGCTGCGCAGATCAAGGCCGTGATTGCCGAGACCCGTGAGGCAATTTTGACGCTGCCTGAACCAGACAGAGACAGCATGTTTGCGCATGTGTACAGTGAGCCGCACCCGGTCATGACCGCTCAGCGGGAGTGGCTTGATCGCTACGAAGCCTCGTTTGGAGGGGACGCATGAGCACCCCAGAAGCGCTCACCGAGCGACAGCAACTGCCCATCTCGAAGGCGATTAATGAGGGGCTGCGGGCTGCGATGCTCGCTGACCCGACCGTCGTGCTGCTCGGCGAAGACATCGGCCCCCTTGGTGGGGTCTTCCGCGTCACCGATGGGCTACAACGAGACTTCGGATCGGCCAGGGTGATCGACACCCCGCTCGCCGAGGCCGGCATTGTCGGTCACGCAATCGGTCTCGCGATGGCGGGCTATCGCCCGGTGGTCGAGATCCAGTTCGATGGCTTTGTCTTTCCCGCCTTCAACCAGATCGTGACGCAGCTGGCTAAGCTGACGAGCCGCACCGACGGCGCGCAGCCGATGCCGGTGGTCATTCGTCTGCCCTACGGCGGACATATTGGCGCGGTTGAGCATCACCAAGAGAGCCCCGAGGCCTACTTTGCGCACACTGCCGGCCTGCGCGTGGTCGCCCCGTCGAATGCGCACGACGCCTACTGGATGATGCAGCAGGCGATCTCTTCAGATGACCCCGTGATCTTCTTCGAGCCCAAGGCAAAGTACTGGCAGAAGGGCGAGGTTGATCCTCTGGCCCTCGCAACCCCCCTGCACCGCACCACGGTCGTGCGATCGGGTGACGACTGCACCGTCGTCGGTTTCGGTGCGATGGTGACCACCCTGCTGCAGGCCGCTGATCTTGCTGCGGATGAGGGCCACACCCTCGAGGTGATTGACCTGCGCAGCCTCTCGCCCATTGACTACGACCCCATTGTGGCGTCGGTGCAGAAGACCGGTCGACTGGTCGTCGCGCAAGAGGCTCCGGGCAACGCAAGCCTCGGAAGCGAGGTTGCCGCGACCCTCGCGGAACGAGCCTTCTACTCGCTGCAGGCACCGCCACTCCGGGTGAGTGGCTTCGATGTGCCGTTCCCGCCTGCGAAACTTGAGGGTGTGTACCTGCCCGATGCCGACCGGGTACTTGAAGCCGTCGACCGCGCGTTGAACTACTAAGGAGCAGTCATGAGCGAGCAGACCTTCCCCCTTCCCGATGTGGGCGAGGGGCTGACCGAGGCCGAAATCGTGAACTGGCTCGTTGCGGTGGGCGACACGGTTGAACTCAACCAGGTGATCTGTGAGATTGAAACCGCAAAGTCGCTCGTTGAGCTGCCGTCACCGTTCGCCGGTGTGGTGACCGGGTTGCTGGCCGAGGTCGGTCAGACGGTGCCGGTGGGGCAGGGCATTCTGCGCATTCGCACGGACGCGACAGCTGGCGCTGACGCTGGTGCGGCACCCAGCGGTGATCCTCGTGATGAGAGTGCTGACCGCGCATCTGAGGCGTTGAAGTCGCAATTGCTTGGCGCAACGGGAGCATCGGATCGGCTGCCCGAAGATGAGGGTGGTGCGGTGCTGGTGGGCTATGGCACCGTCGCCCCCGCGAAGAGCCGCCGCACAGCGGCGCAGGCCGGCGCGCGCGGAGCGCGATCCTCGGTAACCTCATCGCGTGAGCCGCAGCCAGCGAGCAACATCATTGCCAAGCCACCGATTCGCAAACTCGCGAAGGATCTCGGCGTGGACCTCGCCGAGGTTGTGGGAACCGGCCATGCCGGTGAGATTGTGCGCGAGGATGTGCTGCGCGAAACCGCGGGCGATGGTCTGTTTCGTGAGGCCTCACGACCGCAGCAGCTTGATCAGCGTGAGCAACGCTTCGCGGTTAAGGGAGTGCGCAAGCTTATCGCCGAGAACATGGTCGCCTCGGCGTTCACCGCGCCGCACGTCACCGTGTTCGTTGACGTTGACGCGACCCGCACGATGGAATACGTGAAGCGGCTCAAGGCATCGAGCGAGTTCGAGGGCGTCAAGGTCTCCCCGCTGCTCATCTTCGCGAAGGCGCTGATGTGGGCGGTGCGCCGCAACCCAGAGGTGAACGCGCGCTGGAC
>JAAZFP010000299.1 GCA_012511645.1 Microbacteriaceae bacterium | reverse complement strand
GGTATCGAGATGTTCCACAAGCAGCTCGACGAGGCATGGGCTGGCGAGAACTGTGGTCTGCTGCTCCGCGGCACCAAGCGCGAAGACGTCGAGCGCGGCCAGGTTGTGGTCGAGCCCGGTTCGATCACCCCGCACACCAAGTTCGAGGGCACCGCTTACATCCTGAAGAAGGAAGAGGGCGGCCGTCACAACCCGTTCGAGACGAACTACCGTCCGCAGTTCTACTTCCGTACGACTGACGTGACCGGTGTGATCACCCTTCCTGAGGACAAGCCAATGGTTATGCCCGGTGACACCACCGACATGGTTGTTGAGCTGATCCAGCCGATCGCTATGGAAGAGGGCCTCGGCTTCGCTATCCGTGAGGGTGGCCGCACCGTCGGCGCCGGCACGGTGACCAAGGTGCTCAGCTAACTTCTGCTGAACGAAAGAACCCCCGGGATTGCTCCCGGGGGTTCTTTCGTATGTGGCTGGAATTTACTCGTTGCCGATGTGCTTATCAGCCTGATCGCGCAGGTCACCGATCTGAACGGTGAACTTGCCGCCGGTGACTTTGTCAGCAAGACCAGCGACGCCGTCGAGCACCTTGTCGCTGACCGCTTCAGCCTGCTCTGACTTCAATGCCTCGTTGATCTTGTCAGAGTTCTGTGAAATAAAATCTCCGGCCTGCTTTGCCATATCTTCCACGCCCATGATGACTCCTGTGTGTGAATGGTGCCGCATCGCGGCAGTGCGACTCATGGCGCACAGCATCATTGTCTCGCGCCACGATCGTGCTGCATAGATCCGCATCTCCCCGCCAGTCGGACGTGTGTGTGCAGACTCCAGGGCTATGCTCGAAGCGTGAATGCTTCCCGCCCCCACGAGACTGGAACGCGTGCGTTCGGCGCGCGCCAGTCTCACTTTATGCGCACTTACGGTCTGCTGTTTCTCGGCGATGCTGTTGCGTGGGGAATCGGCATCGTGGCTGCCCTCGTGCTGCGCTTCGACTTTCTGCTCGATCGGATCCACTGGGGATTCACGCTGCTGTTGATTTTGGTGGCAGTGCTGCTTCAGCTGGTTGGTGGCTGGGCGTTCTGGCTCTTTCGGGGTCGCTATGAGGTGGGCGGCTTTGACGAGGTGCGACAGCTCGCGCTCAATGTGGTTGCCGTGATGTCAATTTCGTGGATCTTTGCCTACTTCGTGGCATACGGCAATGGCATCCCGCGTAGCACGATGATTATCGCGGCACCGATCACGTTCTCGATTATGGCGGCGATGCGCTATCTGGTGCGGCTCTCGCGGGAGCGTGGAATGAAACCGGGCACCGGCGCCGAGCGCGCGCTGCTCTACGGTGCTGGCTACCTTGGTAATCAAACGGCAAAGCGCCTGCTGACTGACACGGCTGCCCACGCGTTGCCCGTCGGGTTTCTCGACGATGATCCGCGCAAGAGCAATCTTGAGGTGCGCGGAGTGCGGGTGCTCGGCACTCTCGACGACCTGGCGAGCGCAACTGCTCAGACAGGCGCAACGACGCTGATCGTCTGCATCGGCGACGCCGACGCCGCGCTGATGCGACGAATCGATCTTGCTGCGGGCAAGCTGGGGCTGAGCGTGTTGG
>JAAZFP010000298.1 GCA_012511645.1 Microbacteriaceae bacterium | reverse complement strand
GCTTCGAGGGTCTCGCGAGCGACCTTTGCCATTTGCCAGACCGCCCAGCGGAACACGCTCTGCCCGTCCTGGCGCAGTGTCGGCCAGCCGACCTCGGTCGGGTTCTCGCGGTACTCAGCGAACGTCGCGCTCATGCGAATGGTGTCCCACTTCTCACCGTCACTGCCCCAGACCGTGGGGCCGATGCCGGGGTGGTCTGAAGGGCCGATGACGACTGCGCCCGCGCCGTCGGCGAGCAGAAACGAGATGCTGCGATCCGTTGGATCGACCACGTCTGAGAGCTTCTCTGCGCCGATCACAAGAACGTTCTTGCAGACGCCTGATCGCACGAGAGCGTCGGCTTGACCCACTCCGTAGGCGTAGCCTGCGCACGCGGCAGAAATATCGAACGCTGCGGCAGGGACGAGTCCGAGGCGGTGTGCCGCCAGTGAGGCCATTGACGGGGTGACCGCAACGTTCGAGATGGTGCTGATGATCACACCGTCGATGTCGGCACGGTCGAGTCCACTCTTGATGATGGCCTCTTCGCCAGCTTCCACCGCTAAGTCGACGGCACCTACGTCTTTGCTTGCGCGGCGACGCTGCACGATGCCCGTGCGCTGCCTGATCCACTCATCAGAGGAGTCGATGGGCCCGACCAAGTCGTCGTTGGGCACATTGAGATCGCCACGCGCAGCGCCTACGGAGAGCACACGAGTGTGTGCGGGGCCAGTGACCTGTGTGAGAGTTGCCATAATCGTTCCTTTCGCCGTCGCTATGCAGCCGAGCGAATCAGCTCAACTGCCGCAGCTAGGTCGTCGGGGGTTTTGACCGCGACATTGGGGACACCCTTGAGTGCACGCCTCGCGATGCCGGAGAGCGCACCCGCCGGTGCGAGCTCAATGAAGCCGGTAATACCAGCGGCTTGAAACCCTTCGAGGCAGAGATCCCAGCGCACGGGTCGAGCGATCTGCGCCACGAGGGAATCAACGAATGCCGCACCGCTCGTGACGACGCCGCCATCCGCGTTGCTCCACAGGGTGCGAGCGGGATTCGTCGGCTGCACTGCAGTAGCGGCCTCGGCGAGCACCGGGACCGCGCTGCCCATGTAGCCCGTGTGAAAAGCGCCAGCGACCTGCAGCGGGATCACGCGAGCGCCGCGGGGAGCCGCCTCTGCGAGCGCCGCAAGCCCAGGCAACGCGCCCGCGGCCACAATTTGTGAGGCGCCGTTGCGGTTTGCTGCGGTGAGACTCTGTGCAGCAATTGCCTCAAGCACCTGTTCTTCGACGCCTCCGACAACCGCGCTCATGCCGGTCGGCTCTCTCGTGGCGGCCTCAGCCATGGCGCGACCGCGCACACCAACCAGAGCAAGCGCGTCTTCATCGCTGAACACGCCAGCCGCTGCTGCGGCTGCGAACTCGCCGACGGAATGCCCGGCAACGCCCACGCTCTCGAGTGAGACCCGGGCGCTCAGTGCGCGCCATGCAAGCAGGCTCGCCGCAACAATGAGAGGCTGTGCGATCTGCGTGTCACGAATGGTGTCTGCATCACTGATCGTGCCATGGGTAACAAGATCAACCTGGCTTCGTTCCGATGCGCGTGACAAAAAGTCCTCGGCTCCATCGAGTGATAACCAGTCAGAAAGAAAGCCTGGCGTCTGGGAGCCCTGTCCTGGGCAAGCGATGACAATCACGAAGTACAGTCTCCCAGATCAACCCATTCAGAACTGCATATACGCGCCGACAAAATCAAGGATTCGTTGTCGAATCCCTCTAAGCACGGCCGCGCTGAGGTCGTTTCATCCCGTGCTGTGCAATCGAACCCACGATGAGGGCGGACTGCACGATGAGCGCCTCGCGAGCGCCGGTCGGGTTCCAGCCGATCACTTCGGCAACCTTCTTGAGCCGGTAGCGCACCGTGTTGGGGTGCACAAACAACTCGCGTGCAGTGGCCTCGAGCGACCGGCCATTGTCGAGATAGCACCAGATCGTTTCGAGCAACTCACCCGACTGCTCGGTGAGCGGATCGTAGATCTGCTCAATCAGGCTGCGTCGCGCGAGACCATCGCCGGCGAGCGCACGCTCGGGCAGCAGATCGTCAGCGGCGACCGGACGGGTTGCCCCTCGCCATGAGCGAGCGACCGCGATGCCCGCGAGCGCGGCACGAGCACTCCGAGAGGCCTCGACCAGGGTATCGACCGTCGGGCCGATCACGAGCGGACCATCGGCGAAGTGGTCAGAGAGCCGAGAAGCGATCTCGAGAAACGGGAGGGGCTCGGCGGGTGCGCCTTCGCTGGCGTCGGTCTGCACGCGACCAAGCACGAGCACGAGACGATTCCCCTGCAGCCCGATGAGCGCATCGGCTCCCGCATGGCGTGCGGTGCGGCGTATCTGATCCACGTCGACCGCGCGGTCGCTGGTGCCGACCAGCACTGCGGCCTCGCCGCCACCGTTCCAACCGAGAGCCGCGATGCGGCTGGGCAACTCATCGTCACTCTCGCCGGTCAGAATCGAATCGACGACGAGCGCCTCGAGCCGAGCATCCCACAGGCCTCGAGCTTCGGCAGCCCGTGCGTACACATCGGCCGCGGCGAAGGCAACATCGCGCGAATAGTGCAGCACGGCCTCGCGCAACGCCTCGCTTCGTGGGGCAACCCGGTCTTCAACCACGGTCACGACCACGCGAATCAGCTGCAAGGTCTCTTGCAGGCTGATACTTCTCAGCAGTTCGCGTGGCGCAGAGCTGAACACATCGCTCGCGATCCACGGAGTCGTCGTGGGGTCTTCATACCACTGGATGAACGAGCTGATGCCGTTTTGCGCTACCAGGCCGACGGCGCTGCGCCGGCCTGGAGGCATATCGCTGTACCAGCGCAGCGTGTCTTCGAGGCGTGTGATCGTGGTGGTCGCGAGCTCACCCGCGATTGTTCTCAGCCACGCGAGCTCACGCTCTTTCGACTGTTCCATGCAGACTCCGTTGTGACCCTGATGATGCCTAGGAATCGCCGCCGGCGCCGCCGGTGGTGCCGGCGTTCACGTCGAGCAGGCGATACTTCGCTGCGGCGTCGCGTGCGACCTGGGCGTCGATCTTGCCAAGTGCAGCCAAGCGCTGCAGCACTCGCACCACGACCGATTCGCGGTCGATCGCGAAGTAGCGGCGAGCCGCGGCGCGGGTATCGCTGAAGCCGAAGCCGTCGGCGCCGAGCACGGTGTAATCGCCGGGCACGAACTGACGCACCTGATCGGGCACATCGGTCGCCCAGTCGCTGACCGCGACCACGGGACCCTCTGCTGAAGCAAGCTTCTGAGTGAGGTACGGCACCTGCTGCTCGTCCTCGGGGTGCAGGAAGTTGTGACGCTCGGCTGCCAGACCGTCGCGGCGAAGCTCACTCCACGAGGTGACGCTCCACTCATCGGCAGCAACGCCCCACTCATCTGCGAGCACCTGCTGTGCCTCGATGGCCCACGGCACAGCGACGCCAGATGCGAAGATCTGGGCCGGCACGCCGGCTCCGGCTGCCGCGCTCACCTTGTGAATGCCGCGCACGATGCCGTCGACGTCAACGCCTTCGGGCTCTGCAGGATGCAGCATTGGTTCGTTGTAGACGGTGAGGTAGTAGATCACGTTGGGGTCAGGGTGCGAGCCGCCATACATGCGCTCGAGGCCGCTGCACACAATGTGGCCGATCTCGTAGCCGTATGCAGGGTCGTACGACACCACCGCGGGGTTCGTGTTTGAGAGCACCAGTGAGTGGCCATCAGCGTGCTGCAGGCCTTCACCGGTGAGCGTTGTGCGGCCGGCGGTGGCGCCGATCATGAAGCCGCGCGCCATCTGGTCGCCCGCGGCCCAGATCGCGTCGCCTGTGCGCTGGAAGCCAAACATCGAGTAGAAGATGTAGACCGGCACGAGGGGCTCGCCGTGGGTCGAGTACGAGGTGCCAACCGCGGTAAACGCGGCAGCGGCACCAGCCTCATTGATGCCGACGTGCAGCAACACGCCCTGCGGGCTCTCCTTATAGGCGAGCAGCAGCTCGCGGTCGACCGACGTGTAGTTCTGGCCGTGCGGGTTGTAGATCTTTGAGGTGGGGAAGTAGCTGTCCATGCCGAAGGTGCGAGCCTCGTCAGGGATGATTGGCAAGATGCGAGGACCAAAGCCCTCGGCGCGCATCAGATCTTTCAGCAAGCGCACGAACACCATTGTGGTCGCAGCCTCTTGTGCGCCACTGCCCTTGGCAGCGATCGCATAGCTCTTGGCCTCTGGCACTGGAACAGGCACATGGGGCGTGCGGCGCTCGGGGAGGTAGCCGCCGAGCGTGCTGCGACGCTCATGCATGTAGCGCACCGCGGGATCATCGGCGCCCGGGTGGTAGTAGGGCGGGCGTGAGGGATCGGCCTCAAGCTGCGCATCGCTGATCGGAATGCGCATCGCGTCGCGGAAGCGCTTCAGATCTTCGAGCGTCATCTTCTTCATCTGGTGGGTCGCGTTGCGGCCCTCGAAGTGCGAGCCGAGGCCGTAGCCCTTAATGGTCTTCGCGAGGATGACGGTCGGGCGACCCTTGTGCTCGGTCGCAGCCTTGAACGCCGCATATACCTTGCGGTAATCGTGACCACCGCGACGCAGGCCCCAGACCTGCTCATCGGTGTAGTTCTCGACGAGCTGCAGGGCGCGCTCATCCTTGCCAAAGAAGTGGCTGCGCACGAACGCGCCGCTCTCGGCCTTGTACGTCTGGTAGTCACCGTCGGGGGTCGTGTTCATCACGTTCAGCAGGGCACCCTCGGTGTCGCGCTGCAGCAGATCGTCCCACTCGCGGCCCCAGATCACCTTGATGACGTTCCAGCCAGCGCCGCGGAAGTAGCTCTCGAGCTCCTGAATGATCTTGCCGTTGCCGCGCACAGGGCCATCGAGGCGCTGCAGGTTGCAGTTGATCACGAAGGTGAGGTTATCGAGGCCCTCGTTCGCGGCGACCTGCAGCTGGCCGCGGCTCTCGACCTCATCCATTTCGCCGTCGCCGAGAAACGCCCAGACGTGCTGGTCGCTCGTGTCTTTGATGCCACGGTTTTCGAGGTACTTGTTGAGCTGCGCCTGGTAGATCGCGTTAATCGGGCCGAGACCCATCGACACGGTCGGGAACTGCCAGAAGTCGGGCAGCAGACGCGGGTGGGGGTAGCTGGGGAGGCCGCCTCCTGCGTGTGAGTGCTCCTGACGGAACCCGTCGAGCTGATCTTCGCTCAGGCGACCCTCAAGGAAGGCGCGGGCGTAGACGCCGGGTGAGGCGTGGCCCTGGATGAAGATCTGATCGCCGCCGCCAGGGTGATCCTGGCCGCGGAAAAAGTGGTTGAAGCCAACCTCGTACAGCGATGCTGCCGAGGCGTAGGTTGAGATGTGGCCGCCGACACCGATGCCGGGAGCCTGGGCGCGGTGCACGGTGACCGCAGCGTTCCAGCGGATCCAGCGACGGTAGCTGCGCTCGAGCTCTTCGTTGCCCGGGAAAGCTGGCTCGTCGTCTGACGCAATCGTGTTGACATAGTCAGTGGTCGGTACCTGAGGAACGTTCAAATGCAACTGTCGACTGCGAGCCAACAGGCTCGTCATGATTTCTCGACCACGAGCGGCGCCATTCGCTTCAACGACGGCGTCGAGAGACTCAACCCATTCTGCGGTTTCGCTCGGATCGATGTCGTCACTCTCGGGTGCGTATGGATCCTCGGTATTCACAGCCACGATAATGCTCCTTCACGGGTGCCGCGCCAGCATCGGGTTTCGTGGCGCGAACGGAGCCTCGCAGGTGTGCGAGACCATCTTCAACACTATCGAATATCAACGACGCCGTCGTGCATATCAAGGCTTGAACTGTCGTCAGTATCCAAAAGGCGGTGCAATTGCTCCATGATGACAGGGCCGCGCACGGTGGACACAGGGGCGAGTCCGTCAGAAACGCTCTGCGTGGAAGGTCATCCCCGATGGAGAGGAAGTTCATGTGGCAGCCCTGTGAGGAGGTAGGCGTGCGCAAGAGAGGGATCTGAAACCTACGGATGTCGCGAGTGTGATCACTGAGTGCGTGTGATTACTGAGTCTGTGGTGGGCCTGTCCTCCTGCAACACAGAACAATTCGGACCCCTGATAGATCACCTTCAAGATACAAAGAATCGTGGAGAGTCCGCAGGAGAATCGAGGAAACAGCCGGAAATTCAAACTCGCGGGAAGGTAGCCCCGGCGGAAGAGGCTAGGTTTGCCAGGGAGTATGCAGCCGGTAGATCGACCAAGCAGATTGCACGGGAATCTGGGCGTAGCCGCGCTGCGGTGAGCGCTGCAATCAAACGAGCAGGGGTTCCAATTCGCACCACCCGTTGCTCCACTAAAGAGGAGATCCAGGAGATGGTTGCCTTGCATGCCGCTGGGATGTCACTCGTGAAGATCGCCGACCGTCTCGGGTTCTCGGAGAAGACAGTCTGGACACAACTCCGCAACACAGAGATCAGAGATGTAAGGGCGGATGCAGGGTTAATTTAAGAGACAGCGAACCCCGACCCCGCTGCTGCGATCGAAGTCGTCATAGCCCGGGAGGACGTCGCTCGGATCGAAGTACGCGTTGAAGGCGCCGTCCGGGTAGTCTGGGTGAGCAGAAGCTGACCACAAGCGACCCGTGTCGCCCTGATCGCCAAAACCGTCGCTCCAGTAGCCTGAGAACGACCCTTTAAATGGGCCGGTTGGCTGCCATTTGGCAATGTTGGATTCGCCACCTTCCACGTAGGTGCCAGTGCCACCAAAGGCAATATCGAGACCAGAGAAGTCACCCGGAGTTACTAGAGTGTACGGCCAGTTGCTCGTGTCGTACACCCCTGCACTTGGGAGTCGCCAGTTGGCCGGGCAAATGGAGTGCTGCGTATTGCCGGTAGTAAGCGTGGCTCGTGTCTCTCCTGCTGTCGCAGCCGAGAAGTTGTAGAGGTAGCCGTAGTTGCCTGGGTCGTTATCGACGGGGCCGTAGGCATATGGTGTGTCGTAATCGTTACCAGTCCCGCTCCAGATAATGGCGCGGCTGCCATTATTGAGCTGTGGCAACGTGAAGTTACT
>JAAZFP010000297.1 GCA_012511645.1 Microbacteriaceae bacterium | reverse complement strand
CCATTCGTCGAGCATGTGCTGTGCAAGATGAAGCGCACGTTCGCTGCTATCGGAACGATCGAAGAGGTCACCTGTGATGAGCACCGCATCGGGCCGCGCTGCTGAGACAGACTCGATCAGTTGCTCGGTTGCGCGGAGAGCGATCGAGAGAAGATCCTCTCCATTCTCGCTCAAATCGTACTGTTTGACCGGGGCTCCGATGTGCAGATCGCCTACCACTGCGACCCGTACTGTGGCTGATTCGCTCATGCGCGTCGCACCGCCTCGCGACGCCGCCGCACCGTGTCGACAAGTACGAGTACAACCACGGAACCCAGCACGCCGATCACCGTCATGGCCATCGCCTCGGCGCGGTGTCCCTGATCGAATTCGCTCATGATCCAGGGTGACAGTAGGTCGAGCGAGGCCGGGCGTACAAGCGATGAGAACACCACCTCACGAAACGCTAGAAGAAAACCGAGCAGCCATCCGGTAATGATGCCGGGCAATAGCAGCGGCAACATGATGCGGCGAAGAATGTAGCCGGTGCGTGCACCGCTGATGGTGGCGGCTTCAAGCAACCGGTCGTCGATCGCGTCGCGAGAGTTCTTCACGTTCTGCACGATCATCGGCAACACCACTACGACATATCCGATGATCAGCATGACCGGCGTGTTGTAGGGTGTCACCGGCAGCCATGGGGAGTTCCAGAGGAAGATGAACCCGATTGCGAGCACAATCGCGGGAATCGTATCCGCTGCGACCGACAGCAGATCGATGAATCGACCAGACCAGTGGCGCCGCAACCGGGCGATCGCGAGGGCGCTGGCAACACCGAGAATCGTTGCGAGGGTCGCTGAGATGAGAGCAAGCATCGCGCTGTTCTGCATCGCGGTGAGTCCTACGCCCGGTTGCATTACAATCCCGAAGTAGTCAAACGTGAGATTATCGAGGCCGAGCGGCTGTGAACGCAGAATCGTCATTGCCCCGAGTAGGATCGCGACATAGGGAATCACGACGCTCAGTGTGACGATCAGCACGAGCCATCCACATGCGCCCGCGCGCATGAGCGGGGAGAGCGTGACTGTTGCGCGCCTAGAGGCTCGACCCCCGAAGGGTGTGGGTTTGCGTGAGATCCACTGCTGCAGCACCCACACCGTGACACCGAGGGTGAGCAGCACACTCGACAGGGCTGCCGCGGTCGGAAAATCGAGAGGGTCGATAGTCACTGCGGCGTAGATCTCAGAGACGAGCACCCGAAAAACGATCTTGGTGCCGAGGGTGACCGGTGTGCCGACCTCACCGGCAGCTCGGATAAACACGATGAGCGCTCCGAGCGAGAACGCTGTAGTCGACAGCGGTGCGAGAATCTTGCGCAACCGCTGCGTTGCCGAAGCGCCTGCGGTCTGCGCCGCCTCATCCATGCTCGCCGGCACCGAATTGAGATGGTTGCGCAGAATCAGGTAGAGAAAGGTGAAGACCTCGCTTGCCATGACGAACGCCATGCCGAACGGTGATTCGATGGTGTGTCGCATTGCGATGCCGACGGGCCCGAACAGCTGCTCAGCAAGCCCATTGACCCGGGTGAAGTCGAGCCACGCCAGCGACATGACGTATGGCGGTGTCATGAAGGGCACCATCAGCAGTACTTCGATCCACTGGTGCTCGCGCATGCGTGTCCACGACATCGCGAAGGCGAGGGGTGCTGCCATGATCGTTGCCAGTACCACGACCATGATGCCAAGCAGAACTGTGTTGCCGAGTGTCTCGAGGTTGCGCGGATCGAGCAGTTCGGGCAGTGCTGAGGGCTGACCGTTGTATCCCGTCACGGCTCGTACCAGCACAGCGAACAGTGGTGCCGCAACTGCAATGAGCAGAATGAGGAGTAGTGCGACGGTGCCGGAACGAGGGCGCGGTGTCCGAGGCGTCGCCGCAGGGCGGCGGCCGACGGAATGCCGGTCGCCGCCCCGTAGTGGTTTG
>JAAZFP010000296.1 GCA_012511645.1 Microbacteriaceae bacterium | reverse complement strand
GCTTTCGCACACGTCACAGCTGGCCACGCAGATCTTGCGCACACTGAACCGCAATGACGGCGTGTGATCCGTTTGTCTCCGTGCGCGGTACGATTGAGGGCGTGTCTGTAACTGATGAACGAGCCGATCTCATGTCGGCCCAGCGCAACGATGACAGCTTCAACACCCTGTGGGACGAACTGCAGTGGCGTGGGTTGGTGCATGTATCGACCGACCCCGAGGCGCTCAGCGAGCTGCTCGAGGGCGCACCGTTCACGTATTACTGTGGCTTCGACCCGACCGCGCCGAGCCTGCACCTGGGCAACCTGGTGCAGTTGCTGCTGCTGCGCCGCCTGCAGCTGAAGGGGCACAAGCCGCTCGGGTTGGTCGGTGGTTCGACGGGTCTCATCGGTGATCCGCGCCCAACCGCAGAGCGCACGCTCAAGAGTCGCGAAACGGTTGAGGAGTGGGTGACTCGCCTGCAGGCGCAGGTATCGCGATTCCTGTCGAATGAGGGCGAGAACGCGGTGCGTCTTGTCAATAAACTTGATTGGACCGCGCCGCTCAGTACGATTGATTTCTTGCGGGGGATTTGCAAGCACTTCCGTGACGGCACGATGCTGAAAAAAGACGCGGTTGCGGCGCGTTTGAACTCCGATGAGGGCATCAGCTACACCGAGTTCAGCTACCAGATTCTGCAGGGCTACGACTTTCTCGAGCTCTACCGTCAGTACGACTGCAAGCTGCAGTCCGGCGGCAGCGATCAGTGGGGCAACCTGACGAGTGGCACCGACCTCATCCGCAAGGTGGAAGGCGCGAGCGCGCACGCGATTGGTACGCCGCTCATCACGAATTCCGATGGTACGAAGTTCGGTAAGAGCGAGGGCAATGCGATCTGGCTTGATCCAGAGATGTGCTCACCCTACCGCTTCTACCAGTTCTGGCTGAACCAGGCTGATGCCGATGTGATTGACCGGCTCAAGGTGTTCACCTTCCTCACACGCGCTGAGATCGAAGAGCTTGAGCGGCAGGTCGCTGAAGAGCCATTCAAACGTGCTGCTCAGAAGCGGCTCGCGCTCGAGGTGACCACGCTCGTGCACGGATCGGCGGCTACGCAGGCCGCGATTGATGCCTCCGCGGCCCTGTTCGGTCAGGGCGATCTGTCGGCGCTCGATGCGGCGACACTTGACGCTGCGCTCGGCGAGTTGCCGACCGCCACCGGCGCCGCTGGCAACGGTGTTGCCGAGCTGCTCGTGAGCTCGGGCCTCGTGCAGAGCCTGAGTGAAGCGCGTCGCGCCATCAAGCAGGGCGGGGTCTACGTCAACAACGAGTCGGTGAGCGCCGAAGATGCGGTGCTCGACTCCAGCCAGTTGCTGCACGGTCAGTACGCGGTGCTGCGCCGTGGCAAGAAGACACTCGCGGGAGTGCGCGCCTAGTTCTGCTCGCCCGCTGCACTGACCATGGGGTGTTCATCGCTCTGAGCGGGTGACCCATGGAACGCCTGCACTGCTGCCGCCTCTTACCGGGGGAGTAGCGTGGAGGCATGACGGAGACGGAACCGCACACCCAAGATCCATTGCGCGAGTCTCAGCACTCGGCAGTCGCCACAGGCGCCGTCGAGCCGGGGCCTCTCGACGAAGTCTCGTCGCACCGCACCATTGACCCGAGTGTGCTTTATGTGGGCACCCCGGTCTATCTCGTGGCGACGCAGAACCCCGATGGGTCTGCGAATCTTGCGCCGGCATCGAGTCACTTCGCGCTGGGACGAACGATTGTGCTCGGTCTTGAAGAGGGTGGGCAGTCGCTCGACAATCTGCGCCGCCACCCTGAGGCAACCGTGAACTTCCCCTCACCTTCGCAGTGGCACCATGTGGAACGCCTCGCCGGGGTTACCGGCAAACACCCCGTACCTGAGGCAAAAGCCGAGACATACGAGTTTGAACCGCAGAAGTTCGCACGAGCTGGCCTCACACCGCAGCCGTCCGATCTGGTGACGGTGCCGAGGGTGCGTGAGGCGCCGCTGCAGTTCGAGATCAAGGTCGCCAGGATCACCGATGCCGCATCGGGGGAGTTCGCGATGGTTGAGGCCGCTGTCGTTCGGGTGCACGCCGTTCCAGAGATCACGGTGCCGGGCACCAGTCACCTCCATCCCGACCATTGGAGCCCGCTCATTTACGCCTATCGAAACTTCTATGCGCGGGGAGCGGAGGTGGGGTTCACACGAAAGAGCCCCTTTGCCCACACCCCAGAACCGCTGGCGAAGTGGGAGCAGCATGGTGGAGCGTGGAATGTGGTGAACGTCACCGATGAGCACGCGCAAGTGGACCTGCTGCGGTGCGACGGCGGCGAGGTGGTTGATCGCCTCGTGCTGAGGGAGCCTCGCGAGCTGCGCTGGGCTGCGGTGCAGCGTGCAACACACCCGTAGATCGGCGGAATTTCGCGAGACACGCCCGGCGTACAAGCCAGGCTTGCGGTGAGGGTCAAATCCGTCCTATAGTTATACCTCGTTGGCCGGAACGCGAAAAGCAAAACGGCCGAGATAGATTCTCCAAAGAAGGCGAGTTGCATAAACTCGCCAGTTGTATTATGCTTTGGAGCTGTTGCCAAAAAGCTCTTGAGAAACATTTTCGTAATGCGCTCGGGTTTGAGGTGAAAATCGATCAGCTCTTCGGAAGGCTCTTGGTTGAGTCGTTACGGTGGGTGTTTGGTCCTTGAGAACTCAATAGTGTGCACTT
>JAAZFP010000295.1 GCA_012511645.1 Microbacteriaceae bacterium | reverse complement strand
TGGTTGTACTCAGGGAACACGAACAAGAATGCATCCGCCGTCTCGACGCGCTCAGCCAACTCGATGGTGTGCTGCTTCGTGTACTGCTTCATGCGGGGGTGGTTCGGCTCATCCATGAATGGCAGCGCAAGATCTTTCAGGTCAACGTAGTCGACCTCGAACCGGCCGTCTGCCTCGGCAGCGCGCTTGACCCACTCGGCGATCGGCTGACCCACCCGAATATCGCGAACACTTCCGAGAACAATCATGAGCTTTGGCATTTGGTCTTCTTTCTGTACGTCCTGTGCGTCGATGGCTCTGCGTCGATGGCTTTCCGCCGGTGGCCACGTCACAGTGCAACCGAGCAGCCCGCGCAACTATTCCGAAGCTGAACATCTCAGTATGATCCCAACTCGCCTGCGACAGTACCCGGGCGCCATCAGGCGCGCTAAGCTCACCCTGTGATCAGGGTGTCCCGGCACCCGTCGAAATCAAGTCAACAGAAGAGGATGTTGGATCGATGAAGATTCGTTTCGTGATTCCCGCGCTCGCCGCAGCGGCAGCGCTCGCACTCACCGGCTGCGTCAATGACGAGGGCACGGGCGGTAGCTCAGGTGCCGTCGATGGCATTCAGTCAGACGAAGCAGCGGTCGCGCTGCTGCCCGCAGATATCAAGGAGTCGGGCGTGCTCGTGCTTGGCACCGACGCAGACTACCCGCCGAACGAGTACAAGGACGCGGATGGCAACCCCGCGGGCTGGGGCGTCGAGCTCGGCGATGCGGTTTCTGCGAAGCTTGGCCTGACCCCGGAGTGGGAGATTCTGAGCTTCGATTCGATCCTGCCTCGCATCGAAGAGGGCGTTGTTAACGTGGGCGCTTCGTCGTTCACCGACAATCTTGAGCGTCAGAAGACGGTCGACTTCGTGAACTACCTGAACGCGGGCTCGCAGTGGGCCGCCGCGGCGGGGTCAAACATCGACCCAGACAACGCCTGCGGCCTGACGATCGCGGTGCAGACTGGCACGATCCAGGACACCGATGAGATGGTCGAGCGCAACGAGAAGTGCCTCGCTGACGGCAAGGCCGAGATCGAGATTCTGCGATTCCCCGGCCAGCCCGAGGTGACCCAAGCGGTTGCTGACGGCCGCGCCGACGAGTTCAGCGCCGACCTGCCCGTCACCGGTGACGCAGTGATCCAGCTGGAGGGCCAGATTGAGGCTGTCGGAGAGGTCTTCGACGCAGCTCCCTATGGCTTCGCCGTGCAGAAGGGCAGTGGCATGGCTGAGGCCGTGCAGGCAGCCCTGCAGTCGCTGATCGACGACGGCACCTACGCCAAGATCATGGCCGCCGCTGGCCTTGAGGGCGGCATGGTGACCACGGCGACGATCAACGCCGGCAACTCCTAAACGGTGGGTCGAGCGAGTCATGTCTGACACGCATCACGCTGAGGCTGCGGGGTCATCGACTCCGCAGCCTCAGCTGCACCAAGAGCCAGCGCCCATTCAGGCCGTGCGACTGCGCCACCCGTGGCGCAACACGTTCGCCGTGATCCTGGTGATCCTTGCCGCGCTCTTCATTTATGACGCCGCGTTCAACCGCCCCGTGTACTCGTGGGATGTGGTGGCGCAGTATCTCTT
>JAAZFP010000294.1 GCA_012511645.1 Microbacteriaceae bacterium | reverse complement strand
GGCACGGATGCTGGGTGCCTCGCCGGGGCGCGCCTTTCTGACGGTCACGCTCCCGAGGCTCACCCCCGCGCTCGCTTCTGCTGCGGCGCTCGTGTTCCTGTTTTGTGCGACGTCGTTTGGGGTGGTGTTGATCCTCGGTGGCAGAGAATTCTCAAACATCGAGACCGAGATCTACAGGCTGACGGTCCAGTTTCTCGACCTACGTTCGGCTGCGGTGCTGTCGCTCGTGCAGGAGTTGATCGTCGCAGCGGTGCTCATCGTGTCGAATCGCCTGCGACGCCGGCGCGAGCGTGCCGTGGACATGCGGTTCGAAACGACCCGGCTCGTGCGACCGCGGCGCGAACATCTGCCCGCGATCGTGATCTTCGCGGCGACCACCGTGTGCCTGCATGCTCTGCCGCTGCTCGCACTCGTCACCCGGTCGCTGCAGCGACGCGATGGCACCTTCACGCTTGACTCGTACCGGTACCTCTTTGCACCTCCAGCGCAGGTGCGCCTGAACACCACGGTGCTTGAGGCAACCTGGTTGTCGCTGCAGTTTGCGGTGCAGGCGTGCGCGATCGCCATGGTGCTCGGCGTGCTTGTCGCGCTCGTCGCGTCGCGCAGGCCCCGCAGCGGTGTGCTGCGCCGCGCCATTGACGCGTTCGATGGCTTCGTGATGCTGCCGCTCGGGGTGTCAGCGGTGACGGTTGGGTTTGGGTTGCTGCTGACGATGCACCAGCCGCTCGGGCTGGGGTTCGACCTGCGCACCTCGGTGGTGCTGATTCCCATCGCCCAGGCGCTCATCGCGTTGCCGCTCGTGGTGCGCACGCTGCTGCCGGTGCTGCGCGCCCTCGACCAGCGCCAACGTGAGGCGGCCACCATGCTCGGTGCGTCGCCGCTTAGGGTGCTCGGTACGGTCGACCTTCGGGTGCTCGCGCGCCCACTTGGGCTCGCCACCGGCTTCGCCTTCGCGGTGTCGCTCGGCGAGTTTGGCGCGACGGCGTTTCTGGTGCGGCCTGACGCGCAGACGCTGCCGGTGATGGTGGCCACCCTGATCGGACGACAAGGATCAGAGAGTTACGGCATGGCGCTCGCCGCCGCGGTGGTGCTCGGCGTGCTTACGGCCGCCGTGATGCTGCTGGCGGAGCGCTGGCGAGGGGAGATAGCGTCAGAACTATGAGTGTGCGAGATGAGGTGACATCGATCGGTGGGTTGTCAGTGCGCGGCGTGACTGTGCGCTATGGCAGTGACCGGGGCAGTGACCGAAGCCGAAACGCAGACAGCACCCCGCCAGCCGTGCACGACGCAAGCTTTGCGGTGGCGCAGGGCGAGGTGGTGGCGCGCACCGGCCCATCGGGGTGCGGCAAATCCACTCTGCTGCGTGCGATTGCCGGGCTCGAGCCGCTGGTGGCAGGCACCGTGTCGTGGGACGGCGAGGATCTCGCACGAGTGCCCCCGCACCAGCGAGGCTTCGGCCTCATGTTTCAAGACGGCCAACTCTTTGCGCACATGACCGTCGCGAAGAACGTGGGCTATGGGTTGACCGCGCAACACGGGTCCAAAGCAGAGCGTGCGCAGCGGGTCGCCGAACTGCTCGATCTCGTGGGTCTTGCCGACTACGGATCACGGTCGGTCACCGAGCTGTCGGGCGGTGAGAGACAGCGTGTGGCACTTGCCCGGTCGCTCGCGCCTGGGCCTCGCATGCTGATGCTCGATGAGCCGCTCTCTGCGCTCGACCGGTCCATGCGCGACCGACTCGCGGGAGAGCTCGCCACGCTGCTGCGCGCCACGAACACCACCGCGATCCTCGTGACGCACGACCTGCACGAGGCTGAGTCGATTGCCGACCGTGTGC
>JAAZFP010000293.1 GCA_012511645.1 Microbacteriaceae bacterium | reverse complement strand
TCGAGCAGCGTGCACACGAGCCCACCGTGCACCATGCCAATCGGGTTGTAATGCGACTCATTGGGCTCACAACGAAAGGTGACCGTTCCCTCTGCAATGTCGACGATATCCATCAGCATGTGACTCGCAATCGGCGGGCCTGGCAACTCACGCGCCATCATCTTCCGCAGGTAGTCAATCCCACTCAGCTGCGGCAACTCGGCAAGCCCCACCGCCGGATCTTGCCAGGTCACGGTCATCTCGCGTGCGTGCTCAGTCTGTGCTTCCTCAGTCTGTGCTTGCTCAGTCTGTGAGTGCTGGGTCTGTGCGTGCTCAGTCATATGTCGAGCATATCGACCAAGAATTCACGGCGACTTTGCGCCAACACTCTCGATTTTTTATACACCCCTGGCCAGAATGGAGTGACTCGTGCAGCCATCGCACGAACACTATTCATGCGCACGAACTACACATACGCGCGCGCCAAGGGGGACAACGACGTGACTGATCAACAGGTAACCGAAGACTATCCGAGCCGCAGGCTCGCCGACGCGCCGCGTGCCGATGACGGCTACTACGGCCCTGACAGTGTGTCGTGGCGGGTATTCGCCGATCCCGGATCGATGCTCGGCGCCAAAAACGCCGTCTTCTTGCAGATGCTTGAGCCCGGCATGATGACCCACTTCGAGCGCGTGTCGCTCACGAGCGAAGGCCCAGAAGTGATGGCCGCGCGTTTCGACCGCACCTCCGCCTACCTGCGTGACGCGATCTTCGCTGACCGCGCACACGCTGACGCTGCCGCCGCGCACGTCGACCGCCTGCACGAGCGCTCCACCTGGACCGACCCAGAGACCGCGGAGGTCGTCACCGCTAAGACATCCAGCTGGCAGTGATGCACCTGGTGGACCTACATCTGGTCAGCACTGCGCCGGTACCAAGATTTCGGCCCCGGCATCACCGAGGCTGACTCCGACCGGCTCGTCGTCGAATCACGCATCGGGGCCAAGCAGTTGCACGTGCCCGGCCCCTACTTCGACACGTTCGCCGAGCTTGACGAATACATTCGCGAGGAGCTCAACACGAAGGCGCTCACCATTTTCGCGGCACTCGCGGGCCACTCGCTGCGTCACCCCGATGTGAAGGGCCCCATCAACAAGTGGGCCACCCGCCAGGTCATCAACGGCATTCTGTCGCTGCTGCCCGAGACAGCACTCTACTTCTTCGCGGTCGAAGATCGCAGTGAGAAGGAGCTCGCTCGGGGCGCAAAGTTCACCAAGTGGGTCGCGAAACTCTCTCGCAAGAACCAGACTGCCGAGCAACTCATCGCCAATGCGGTCGGCGAATCCATTGCTTCCCCCTACCGCAAGGTGCGGGTGCCGGTCGCGCAGGCTGCTTAGCGGCTGCAAGGCTAGGGTTTGGGTCTCGACCCTAGCCCCAGCCAACACACGCGTTACGCAGCCGCCGTTTTCTCGCGCTCTGGCAGCGTGATCTCGCCGGTCTGGACATTCACATGGCCGGCGAGATAGCGCTCGATGCTGTCGTCGAGCTCATCCATCCACGGCGTGTGGTGCTTCGCCGCGATCGTGCCAGTCATCACTGAGCGGTAGCAGCGATCACGGTAGCCCATGATGTCCTCCTGCTTGTCCTTCGTCCAGCTGATGAAGATGCTCACAACCTCATCGATGTCGAACGTCGGGTAGTCGGTCTGCTCGAGCAGGTCGCGCACATAGTCGCCCTGAAACGCGATCTCGCTGTTCACATCGGTGACCGCGTTGAAGCGTGCCGTCCACTCATCAATGGATCGCTGACGCTCGTCAGCCGATGGCATCTCGGTGGTTCCCATGATCAGATCACGCACGACCCACGCCTGCGCGTCGAACATGTTGAAGGTGAACCACTGGTCCTGGGCGCCGACATAGAATACGCCAGGATTGTCTTGCCACACGACGCCGCGGTAGAGTCCCGCCGGGTAGACCGTGTTGGGGCCTGAGAGCGCGAGTTCGTCGGGCAGGAACGGATACTTGTGCTGGTAGCCGGTGCAGAAGATGATGGCATCGACGGTCTTTGAGGTGCCGTCAACGAAGTGCACGGTGCTGCCATCGATCTCACGGATCGCGGGACGCTCCTCGAACCCCTTCGGCCAGTCATAGCCCATCGGGTTCGAACGGTAGCTCGCAGTGACCGACTTCGCGCCCATCTTGTAGGCCTGGCTGCCAATGTCTTCGGCTGAGTAGCTCGAGCCGACGACCAGCACGTCCTGATCCTCGAAGGCCTCGGCGCCACGGAAGTCGTGCGCGTGGCTGACAAAACCGGGGAACGTCTCAATGCCAGGAGCCTCTGGCATGTTCGGGAACGAGAAGTGGCCGCTGGCAACCACCACATCATCAAAGATCTCTGACGTGGTTTCACCGGTGGGCAGGTGCTCGCTCATCACCGTGAACTGCTGGGTCTCGTCGTCAAACGTGATGACGCGCACGACGGTTTCGAAGCGCACATACTTGCGCACATCAGCATCGCGCAGGCGGCCGGCGATGTAGTCCCACAGCACGGTGCGGGGAGGGTATGACGAGATCGGGCGACCGAAGTGCTCGTCGAAGGAGTAATCGGCGAACTCGAGCGCCTCTTTCGGCCCGTTCGACCAAAGATTGCGGTACATGCTCGAGTGCACGGGCTCGCCGTGCTCGTCGAGCCCGGTGCGCCAGGTGTAGTTCCACTGGCCGCCCCAGTCGGCTTGCTTTTCGAAGCAGACGAGCTCAGGGATCTCTGCGCCGTTACGCTCTGCAGACTCAAATGCGCGCAGCTGCGCCATGCCGCTCGGGCCAGCGCCGATAATTGCTACCTTCTTCTTGGTCATTCACATTCCTCACGTATCACTCAGCAACTTGTAGCAGCCGTTCGCGAGGGTGCGCCTCAGCTTCGAAAGAAATTGCGCACTTCGGCACATATTGCAAAAACGTGCAATTTCTCTCGACGAGCTCGCGGCACAGGGAGACCCAAGCCTCAACCAACCCTGCGCGAACAACCTCACTACCATATCAGTTCAATATTTGAACATGCTGGGCGAGTGTGTTCGTTATTGCAACGTAACGCGCGGTGATGCGCCGTTGAGCTCCGTGCTCCCCGGCCGTATCCCTGCACAGCGTTCTCAAAGTCGCGACTCGTTACGATTTTTGCAACCCGCTCGAAAGGATCTCGTGAGCGCACACCCTGCCCCAACCCCGCCACAGCACACCGCTCCAGGCCCCGGCGCTGCCTCGCGCACACTCGCCGCGTTTATCTTTGCGAGCCGCTGGCTGCAGGCCCCGCTCTACCTGGGACTCATCATTGCGCAGGCCGTCTATGTGGTGCTGTTCTTTGTCGAGATGTGGCACCTCATCGAGAATGCGATCTTCCTCGGCCGCTTCAGCGAGACCGACGTGATGCTCAGTGTGCTCGCTCTCATCGACATCGTGATGATCGCGAACCTGCTCATCATGGTGATCATTGGCGGGTACGAGACCTTCGTGTCAAAGATTCGCGTGCAAGGGCACCACGATGAGCCCGAGTGGCTGTCGCACGTCAATACCAACCTGCTGAAGGTGAAGCTCGCCGTCTCGATCATCTCGATCTCATCGATTCACCTGCTGAAAACGTTCATTGAGGTCGGTCGCATGAATGACGGGCTGGTGCTCGGCAGCGACGGTCAAGTGCTCTACTCATACGACGGCGTGCTCTGGGAGGTGCTGATTCACCTCGCCTTCATCGTGTCGGCGTTGGCGCTCGCATGGATCGACCGCATGAGTCATTCGAACCACTTGGGCCATTCGAAGCCCGAACGCGAGTTCAGTGCGGGCAACATCGAAGCCGAGCTCTCGAGTCCTGGATCAGCCACCGAGCCGGAGTATGTGATGGTCAGAATGCCGGTTGGCACGGCTCTGCCGCACGGCGCCGAGGTCGTGTCGCCCGGGGAGACCTCGGCCAGGTAGGTGGCGAGTAAGCGCCGATCCCTGGTGGCGGTGGCGCCGCGCTGCTAGGTTCGTGCTCATGTCATCAACGCGCATGAGAACGCTGTGGGCGGTCGTTCGCCTCGCTACCGCGGCCGCGCTGTTCGCCGCGATCATTCTGCAGATCGCCGCGACGCTCGAGTACGCGGCGAGCGCCGACCAGCACCTGCCGACCGCGCTCGCGAACCACCTGAGCTATTTCACGGTGCTCTCGACGACGGCCGGCGCAATCGTGCTCGCGATCGGGGGTGTGTGGCTGATCACGCGCGGCCGCACCGGTGGGGTCGAACCGCGGTGGCTGTCGCTGCTGTTTTTGTGCATCGGCTCGGCCGTGGTGATCACCGGCATCGTGTTCAATGTGCTGCTGCGCAACGACGGCGTGCCCGACCCCGACACGCTCACCTGGGCGAGCGAGATCAAGCATGTGGTTGCGCCGATTGTGTTCGCGCTCGACCTGGTGCTGCATGTGGCACGCGCGCCCTACAAGTGGAGCGACGCACTGCTCGCCCTCATCTACCCCATCGTCTGGGCCGTCTACACGATGCTGCGCGCGGAACTCATCACCGACCCGCTGACCGGCAACGCGTGGTGGTACCCCTACGGCTTTCTCGACCCGCACCGCGCCGCTGGCGGCTATGCGAGCGTCGTGGTCACGATCATCGGCATTGCGCTCGCCCTCGCGCTGCTCGCCGCCGGATCCGTGTGGATCTCGCGCCGCAAGGGGCGCCGCGTGGCCCTCGTGCAGGCTTAGTCGTCGATCTGCTTGCGCTTCTTCGTGCGCGTCGACCAGATGGCGGCCCAAATCAGCACGGGCTGAAAGAACAGCCTCGCGAAGCGCTTCGTTTCGGTGTCGAGCCCGAAGCCATCGCGGTCGTTCAGCCACTGCGAG
>JAAZFP010000292.1 GCA_012511645.1 Microbacteriaceae bacterium | reverse complement strand
TCGCGACCGACGGCATGAACGAGGAAGGCTTTGCCGGCCACATCCTCTGGCTCGCCGAATCCGACTACGGCAAGCCGGCCGAGAGCGAGACGCAGCTCAGCCAGGCGATCTGGCTGCAGTACTACCTCGACAACTTTGCGACCGTTGCTGAGGCGGTCAAGTGGACCGAGGAAACGCAGGTCAAGATCTCGCAGCTCGTCGATCCGACCGGACACATCGTGCCGACCCTGCACCTCGCAATTAACGACGCGACCGGTGACTCCGCAATCATTGAGTACACCGACGGCAAGCCGACCGTCTACCACAGCCGTGACTACCAGGTGATGACGAACTCGCCGACCTACGATCAGCAGCTCGAGCTGGTCAAGGAGATCGACGGCCTCGGCGGCGAGAAGCCGCTGCCCGGATCGACGCTCGCGAGTGACCGTTTCGCCCGCGCCTCCTTCTACGTGAAGCACCAGGTGCAGCCGAAGACGCAGCTGCAGGGGATGGCAGCGATGTTCAGCATCATCCGCAACGCCGCGCAGCCGTTCCGCACCCCGGAGCCGGGCAAGCCCGATGCGTCGCAGACGATCTGGCAGGTCGTGGCCGACCTGACGAACAAGCGCTACGCGTTCGCCTCGACCACTCGCCCGAACATCGTGTGGGTCGATTTCGACAAGCTCAGCTTCAACGAGGGCACGAAGGAGCTGAAGCTCGACCTGCTGAGCCGCCTCGCGCTCGAGGGCGGCATCGCCGGTGACGTGAGCCACCAGTTCAAGTCCGTCGATGATCTCACGAAGCGTATCCTCGCGGCTGGGGTCGAGGGGCTTGAACTCATCGCTGCGAAGCAGGACGAGTTCAAGGCGATCGAGCAGGATGTCGAGCGCCGTGTGAACGAGCTGAAGCACTCGGTCGCCAAGTAGTTCAAGAACGGGTGTGCGGTGCGGCCGTCGGTGGCCACGCCGCACACCCGCATCATCTGTCGTGTTGGCTCGGATGAGGGATCCCGATCATGGAAGACGAGCAAGAACTCGCGAAACTTCGTGGTCGCATCGCGCAACTCGAATCTGAGAACGCCGACCTGAAAAAAACGACCCGCGCGGGTGACGCGGTGCTCCGTCGTCGTCACCGCTGGCTCAGCGCGCTGTCGGCGGTGCTCATCATTGTGACCATCGTCGTGGCGCCGATCGCGGTGCTCGGCACGTGGGCACGGGCCCAGCTCGTCGATACCGACCGCTTCACCGCGACCTTCGCACCGCTCGCGCAGGAAGAGTCGGTGCAGGGCTTCCTTTCGGACCAGGTGATGGGCGCTGTCGAGGAGAACGTCGACATCGACGGCCTCATCGAGGGCGTCTTCGACGGACTCGGCGAACTCGACCTTCCCTCAGAGGCCACCGCGGCACTGCCGCTGCTGCAGGGCCCGGCAGCCGAGGGAGTGCGGTCGATTATGCGCACCGGTGTGGATCGCGTGCTCGCGTCCCCGCAGTTCGCGCAGCTGTGGGAGACGGTGCTGCGACAGAGCCACTCGCAGGCGATCGCCGTGCTGCAGGAAGACCCCGACGCGATCCTCGAACTCGATGACGACGGCACGCTGTCGATCCGGCTCGAAACGGTGATCGCCGAGGTGAAGGGGGTGCTCGTCGAGCAGGGCTTCGGTTTCGCTTCAAACATCCCCGAGATCGAGCGCTCGATCCCGATCGTGCAGGCGGACGAGCTGGCCGGGGTTCGCGCCGGCTATCAGGCGGCGGTGACGACGGGCTACCTGCTCCCGTGGGTGCTGCTCGTGACACTCATCGCTGGCGTGGCGCTCGCGAAGCGACGCATGCGAGAGCTCGCGTGGACCAAAGCGGGTCTTGCAATCTCCTTCCTCACGCTGGCGGCCGGGGTTGGCATCGGCCGCTGGTATTTCATGAACTCGATGAGCCCCTCGATCATGCCGTCGCGCACCGCTGGGGTCATGTTCGATCACGTGACGACGTCGATCTCTTCGGTGCTCACCGCGCTCGTGGTCCTCACCGTGATCATTATGATCGGTGCCTGGTTCGCGGGCAGCTCGAAGGCGGCGCGCGGTAT
>JAAZFP010000291.1 GCA_012511645.1 Microbacteriaceae bacterium | reverse complement strand
TCAAGGGTGACCGGGCGGAGCAACTCACCGCAGGCGGCCGCGATGGTTCGCCCCACCTCAGTTGACCCGGTAAACGCAACCTTATCGACCATCGTGTGCCTCACCATCGAATCGCCCATACGACCTGGGCCGGTGATGAGGTTCACCACGCCAGCCGGCACCCCTGCCGCATGGGCCGCCTCGACGATATACCGAATCGAGAGCGGCGTCGGCGATGCAGGCTTGATAACGACCGTGTTTCCTGCGAGCAACGCTGGCGCGAGTTTGATCACGACCAGGTTGATCGGAAAGTTCCAGGGGGCGATGAGTGCGCACACACCCACCGGGTCGCGCTGCACAACGCTCTCACCCAAGCCGTGCGGAAACGGGCGCACATCTTCACGTTCGAGTTGCGGTGCGAGTGACGCGAAGTAGCGCAAAATGCCGGCAGCATTGGCCGCGGCGCCACCAGTCTCAGCGATCGGCGAGCCGTTTTCGAGGGTGTTGGTAATCGACAGGCCCTCAGCTCGCGCTTCGACCTCTGTCGCGAATCGAACCAGCACCTCGGCACGCTCGCTCGGCGACATGCGTGGCCACGGCCCCTCGTCAAATGCTCGTCGGGCGGCGCTCATCGCAGCGGAGACGTCATGTTCGTCGGCGGCAGGCACGCTCGCCCACACTTCACCGGTGGCGGGGTTCACCACGTTGATGCGCTCAGCGCCCGATGAGGTCACCCACTTCCCATCGATGAAGTGGTCGTCGACGTGACTCCAAGCCGGCTCAACCACCGTGACAGTTTCAGCCAGCGGATTGTTCGGCGCGCTCATCGCAGCACCGCAGTTTTCAACAGCGCCTGCGATCGGTCAAGATCAGCATGTGCGATTTGCTTCGCAGCGTCGCTCAACAGCTCGGGCACAATCTCTGCGCGCAGTCGTTCCGAGTACGTCGAGGGGTCAAGCCCAAACCAGCCCGAGGCAAGCGCGATGCCCGCATGGTCGAATCGCCAGAGCCGATCGGCATCGCGCACGAGCGCGTCTTCGAGCGAGCGAGCCACGGGCCGGGTGTCGTGCCCATCGATGATGGCGCACACTTCTTCGATGAATTCGTCGTTGTAGCCGAGCTTTGGCAGCACCTCGCGCGCAATGACGCAGCCCTGCGCCTCGTGTTGAAAGCGAATGTCAGCTTTGCGCCAATCACCCGAGAACCCCTCCGAGAGAATGCGACTCTCGTCAACGCGACCCCATCCAGTGTCGTGCAGCAAAATGGTCACGCGAACGAGCTCCGCGTTGGCCTCGGGGTAGGCCGCCGTCAGACGTTCGGCGTAGGCGAGCGAGATGGGCAGGTGTATGTCGTTCGACCTCGCTCGCGTCTCAGGTACCACCGACACCCAGATCGGGTCAAGGTCGAGACCGGATGGCGGTGTCAGCTGGATCGGCGAGGTGTCGATGGGGCCCGTCGCAGCAAATGGCGCGGGGGGAATCGGGTGGGTCAGCACGGTCTTCACTTCCCTTGAGTGTGGTGCGCGGCAAGCGCAGCTTCGTGTGCAGCAAGCACGGTTTTCAATGACACCGCCGGGTCTCGCACCTCGTCGGCCAAGAGGTTGATGCCCTTCGCGAGGGCCTGTTTCACAAACATGAAGTCCAACGGAACGTTGACGCAGTCCGCAGCAATCAGCTGCTCGCCGCGATAGTAGAGCACCGAGAACTTCGAAGGGTCTGCGGGGCTGCGGTCGACCACCCGATCGTAGCCGGTCGAAAGGCCAGCAATCTGCAACTTCAGTTCACCTTGGTTCGACCAAAACCACGGAATGCCCCCATACTCTTCTTGTCTGCCCATCACTGCGTAGGCGGCAACCTTCGCCTGCTCGATTGCGTGGTTGACGCTCTCGAAGCGCACCCGCTCACCGGCCGGTGAGCCGGCAATAGGGTTGGGTAGATTCGAGCAGTCACCGACCGCGAGTGTCACGCGGTCCGATGCGGTCGCATATCGATCAACCACGATGCCATCGTTGACTTCGAGGCCAAGTTGCTCGGCGAGTTCGGTGTTCGGGGTCACTCCTATGCCGACGAGCACGAGATCAGCGGCGATGGTTTCGCCGTCAACGACAACGCCCGTCACTCGGCCGCCCTCACCAATGATGCGCTCAACCGCCGCGTTGGTTCTGATGTCGACCCCGTGTGCGCGGTGGTGCGCACGAATAAACTCGGAGGTCTCTTCGCCCACCGCACGCCGCACGAGCCGCGAACCGCGTTCGAGCAGGGTCACCTGCTTCCCTAGCGAATGCAGGCTTGCCGCAGCTTCAATACCGATGAAGCCCCCACCGATCACGACCACGTGTAGGGTCTCGGGCACGCGCGCTTTCAGTTCGAGTGCGTCATCGGCTGTGCGCAGATAGAGCACGCCGTCGAGTTCTGCGCCCGGGGTATCGATGCGCCGGGCGCTCGCACCGACGGCGAGCGCCAGCCGGTCAAATGCGAACTTGCGGCCGCTGGCCGAACGGGCGACCCCTGAGCCGTTCGCCCCGGTGCGCACCTGCTCAATCCACTCCCCCTTCACCACGGTGATGCGGTGCTCGTCCCAGTACTGCTGGCTTCGGTAGATCAACGATTCCTTCGTGATCTTGTCCTGCAAGAACTCCTTCGAGAGGGCCGGGCGCTGATACGGCCGATGATCCTCGTCACCAAGCAGTGTGATCGCAGGCTCGTAGCCGAGGGCACGCAAGGAAACAGCGAGTTGCACGCCCGCCTGTGACGAACCGATGATGAGCAGTCCTGCCATGATTACACCTGTGTTGATGGGGTTGTGACGTGCAGGTCTTTGCCTTCGCAGACCTTGATCTGGCAGCTGAGACGCGAGTTCTCGGCGCGATCGACCGCGGTGCCCCAGAGCATTTCGTCTTCCATTTCTTCCATTGCGGGCAGCTCTGCAAGATCTGAGTCATCGACGAACACGTGACAGGTGGCGCACGAGAGCGAGCCTCCGCATTCGGCAACAATGCCGGGAACGCCGTTTCGCACCGCGGTCTCCATAACCGAGTCGCCTGGGTTCGCGTCGACCTCGGTGACGTCGCCTGCTGCGCTGGTGAAAATTACCTTCGACACTATGGTCTCCTTCGTGTGGGAGTCGCTTGCTCGTACTGAATTTGGTGCGGTGAGGGCCGGTGCTAGATAAACTGTCTGCCGCCATCGACAACAAGCGTCTGCCCGCTGATGAATGAGGCGTCAGGGCCAACCAGAAAGAGCGCTGCGCCAACGATGTCTTCTGGCTGCGAGGATCGCCGCAACGCCCCCCGGTCGACCCCATACTGCTCGGCCCCCTCGATGTGGCCATAACTCGCCTCGGTGAGGGTGAACCCTGGCGCGATCGCGTTCACCGCGATGCCCCGCCGCCCAAGCTCTTTTGCCATCACCCGGGTCAGGCCAATCACGGCGCCCTTCGAGGCCACGTAGTGGGCCCAGTGTTCTGAGCCCGAATAGACGGTTGCTGAGGCGATGTTCACGACGCGTGAGCCGTCTGACAGATACGGTGAGGCGGCGCGCACCGTCAGCCACGGACCCTTGGCATTAACGGCCATCACGCGATCCCACTCGTCGGGGTCGAGCTCTTCGATGGGTGCCCGCGTGATGCCGGCGTAGAGTGCCGCGTTGTTGATCACGGCGTGAATGCGGCCCCCGCCAAACTCGGCCACTGCCGCAGCCACGGCTTCGGTCGATTCGACCGAAGCGACGTCGAGCCTGCCGTGCCACGCACTCACACCCAGATCTTCTACGAGCCTGGCGGTTTCGGCTGCGCCGGCCTCGTCGATATCAGCGACGGCGACATCATAGCCGCGGCCCGCAAGACCGAGTGCAAATGCGCGGCCGAGGCCGCCGCCGGCACCCGTGACAAGCACGGGAGCGGGAGCGACTCGAGCCTCGGATGAGGAATGAGCGGGTATAGCAGGCATGAGATCAACCCTCTAAGATCTCAACGCGGCCGCTGTTGCCATCGACCCGAATGAGCTGACCAGTCTGAATCGTGGTCGATCCATTGCCGGTGCCGGTCACGGCCGGCAGCCCATACTCGCGGCAGACAATGGCAGCGTGGCTCATCATTCCACCGATGTCGGTCACGGTGGCCTTAATCTTTCCAAACACCGGCCCCCACGATGGGGCTGTGATTGTGGCAACGAGAATCTCACCATCTTGCACCTGCCCCAGGTCTTCTGCGTGGTACACGATGCGAGCGCGACCCTCAACGATGCCCGGAGACGCGGCCATTCCCTTGAGCGAGCCGTCTTCGTTCTCATCATCGTTCAGCCACGACTGCACCTGCTCAGTCGTGATGCCCCACAGCATCTGCGTGAAGGGTTCGGTGATTTCGGCCGGAGGCGTGTTGAGGGCCTGCTGCGGACGCTGGGTCTGCAACGCATCAACAATCTTTGCGCGGCGGGAGATTTCTGCGGGCCAGTAGCGTGGGCCAACTGGCTCGCTGCCCACCGCCCAACCGGTCACATAGTCGAACAACGCGTCACGTACCTCGTTCCGCGTGAGGTACAGGATGTCATTCTCGTTCTGCCAGAACCCCGCCTCACGAAAGACCTGATCGAGTTCGCGCACTTTACGCCAGAACACGCCCATGGTCCAGTGCTCAATATAGAAGTTGTGGTTCTCGACGTAGGGGTATGCGGTGGCGGCGAGACCACGTTTCGCATCGAAGACCGGCAGTGTCTCTGCGTCGAGCAACCCGCGGTATTCCCCAATGATGCGGTCGCGTTCAAGAATGAGTTCTTCTTTGGGACGCAGAATCGACTGGCCGGCGTCAACCCGACGCAGGTAGTCCTTGATGTAGCCAAGAGGGATCTCCTGGTAGTCGATCCAGTACTTATCGTGCCCGTAGAAGCCGTTGCCCACGGTGAAGTTAAACCATGGGTCATGGGCCTCTTCGTAGCGGGCGATCCAGCGGTCACCGCCGGGCAGCGCGGCGATCGCGGCCAGCGTGCCGGCAACGTCGTCAGTGTTTTCAAACCCTGTCTGAAGGCCAAGCTCACTTGCCAGCACGGCGAGCTCCTTCAGCTCGTCATCTGGCCTGAAGAGCTCCATGTCAACGCCCTGCACCATCTGCGCGATGGCCTGGTCGGGAATATCTGGAAAGGTCTCTTTCGCAAAGGTGAAAAAATCGAGGTAGGCGAGATACCCGAGATTGAGAAACTCGAAGTGATATTGCCAGTTTTGGTAAGCGAGCTGAATTAAACGATCGTAGCCCTCAAGCAGCACCTCTGAGCCGTCTTTCGCTTTGCCGCTCTCAATATCTTCGAACGGGACCATGTCAGGCAACGCGGCGAAGCTGATCTCTTCCATGTCGGCGATGGTGCCTCGCACCTTCACACGCCAATCGTCTAGCAGGCGATCCCAGTTGCCGAAGTAGTGGCCAACACGGCGTTCAAACTCGGGCACGCGCGCCGCGATATCTTCGGGTGCAACCGCAATTGGGCTCATGTAGAGGTAACCGAGATGTACCTTAAACTCGATGCCGTTTGCCGGCGGAATCAACAGGTGGCGAGTGTTGTATTGCCCAAGGCACTTCACCGCGAACTCGCCGCCGATGGTCTCAAACGGCTTGTAGGCGGTCGGCCAGTGCTGGCTGTCACAGAACCAGAACTTACTCTCAGAGCCGTCGCCCTCACGAAACGGCAGATAGTAGGGGTAGAGCTGCTCCCAGTCTTCGGCACCCGGAGGCACCGGAATATCAGCTGCGCTCGGAAACGATTTCATCTGGGGAGTGGAATCTAACGTCATTGTTCGGATCCTGTTCTTGGGGGTGAAATTTTGGGTCGTTGTCGTGGGTTACGGAAGTTTGATCGAACCGGTGAGCATCGAGGTCAGACTCGAGACACCGATGGTGGCCGTGACCGGCTTCGGTTCGTGCGGCTTCGACGAGTGCACGGTCTCTGGGCGTGATTGGAGCAGCAGCAGGTTCTCACCCTCGGGCAAATCGCGGTCAATGGCCCATTCGATATCTTGCGGTGTGCCATAGTGCCGCTCGGCACGCTTCGCGAGCTCGGCGATCGAGCGTACCTGTTCGTCAGTCAGACAGCGCACTGTGCGCCGCTCAGTGGGCACCTCGCGCTCGATCAGACCCCCACTCGTGGGATCCGGCACAAGCTCAATGTGCTTGTCGCCGATGTGCTCGTTGATTACGGTCATCAACACTTTGTCGAGCATGAGATTGTCTGGGGTGACGTGACCCGACACCACCGACTCACCGATTCCCCACGACGCATCAATCACAATCTTTGAGCGGTCACCCGTGCTCGGGTTCATGGTCATCGCCACACCAGCGGTCTCGGCGGACACCATCTTCTGCACGGCGACCGCCATCGACAGTCCCTCTTCAGGGATAGCGTTCTTCAACCGGTAGATGATCGCACGGCTCGTGTACAGCGACGCCCAACACTTTCGAATGTGCTCGTGCACCTCTTTCTCGTCGGTTAGCCACAGGTAAGTATCTTGCTGTCCAGCGAAGCTGGCGTCGGGCAAATCCTCGGCCGTAGCCGAAGAGCGCACCGCGACCGGCACCGGCGACACAAACCGCCCCTGCAACTCGGCCCAGCCGGCTATCACTGCATAGCGCACCTCGTCAGGCACAGGGCTCGTGCTCATGCGGTTGCGAATCTTCTGCGAAAGCGCATCAACAGACGAGACATCGTCAGGATCCAACCGCGCAAGTTCTTCGGCGATGCGCGCCGCGAGACCCGACTCGGTGACAAAACGGTCATATGACGCGGTCGTCACGGCGAAGCCGGGAGGCACTGGCATACCAGCCTCAGTCATGGTGACGAGCGAAGCACACTTACCGCCCAACTGGTCATGATCTGCTGCGATGCCGCCGTCGAAGAACTGCACGTAGCGAGAGTCGATGACGTTCATGCTGCAACCTTCCACTTGACGGGAACCTCGAGCGGCACCCGAAATGAGAGATTGTCGCGAAAGCCAATGTCGACACCGTCCTGGAGCTGCACATTGGGCATGAGCCGCACAATCTCTTCGAGGGCAATCTTTGCCTGCAGCTTCGCGAGCATGTTGCCGAGGCAGTAGTGGATGCCGAAACCGAAGCTCAGGTGCTCACGCGAGTTCTCGCGGTCGATCGAGAACAGTTCACCATCGTCGAAGCGGCTCTCATCACGATTTGCTGATCCCATCACCAACAACAGCTCACTGCTTGCTGGGATCTCGACCCCACCGACAACGGCATCCTTCAGCGCCTTGCGTCGCCACGCGACAATCGAACCGCTATAGCGAAGTACCTCATCGATTGCGGGGCCGATGAGCGTCGGATCGGCGACGATGCGCTGCCACTGGTCTGGGTGAGCGAGCAACACACGCATCGAGTTTGAGATCAGTGTGGTCGTTGTCTCGTGGCCCGCAAAGAGCAAGCTGTAGGCCACCGAGGCGATTTCATGGTCAGTGATCTCATCACCTGCCTGCTGCTCGCGCACCATGTCCCCAACTAAGGTGTCGCGGTCGTGGTCATGCGCGTCTTGGACCAGCCGCAGGCACTCCTGCCAGTAGTCGACGAGGTTGTGCGCGTGCGGAATTTGCTCTTCATCAGAGAGATCGCCCCAGGTCATTGCGGCGCGCGAGTCGCTCCACTGCTTGAACAGGTCGACCTTCTCCGTGTCTGCACCGATCAAGGTAAGAATGGTGACCGTCGGCACGTCGTACGCAAGATCCATCAGGAAGTCGCCTCGTGCGTCTGACCGGGCGAGCATCTGCTCGATGCGCCTCACGACGTGCGCGCGAATCGAGGGCTCAAGCGCACGGTATCGGCGGGGCGTGAAGGCCTTCTGCGCAACCTTGCGAATGCGGGTGTGTTCGGGCGGCCGGCGCGCTGAAAGACCAGAGTAGGCAGTGAAGCCACCCTCATCCATGATCTTCTTCGCCTCTGCGCCGCGCTGCCGTACGGGAGCCTGCGCGTTCTCGCTACTAAAAGTCTCCCAGTCGTCAAAGACTGCCTTGACGTCATCGTAGCGAGTGACCACCCAGTATCCGACGCGCTCGTCGAACATCACGGGCTGCTCGCGCCGCATCTCTGCGTACGCCACGAATGGGTTCTTCTGATCGAAGGGTTCGAATCCATGGTGCCCATGAGCAAGAGGGCAGCCGTTCGAGGCGGAAGTCTGCTGGTGATCCATTGCGACTCCTTCACAATTTCTCCGTTGAAAGTTTAGGTATCGCAAGTATGCATCAGACCGATAGTCCAGCAGAGTGAAGTTTCCATTCAGCGGAAATGACTTGCTATTGAGCCCCGCCAAGACGGCGCTGAAAGTTGTTCTCAATGCGCCTCGCAATACCCCGAAGCGTGGGCAAATGCCGTGTCAACATACTCTCTTGAGTCAGTGGAGAGACGAGACCGATCGCGGCCTCATTCACCCCCAACATCGGGCTCCTACCGAGATCGACCGACACCGCAATCGAACACGCACCCACCCGAGCTTCTTGATAGGCAGTCGCATAGCCGCGTTCGGCCACCATCGCAAGCTCATCGGCGAGACGAATCGGATCGACGAAAGTGTAGGGTGTCAGCGCCGCAAGCTCGCCTGCAAGATAGGCGTCTCGAAACCACTGCTCCTCGCCAGCAAGCATCACTTTGCCGACAGCCGTCGCGTGCAGCGGCAGGCGCCCGCCGATTCGCGAGGCCTTGGGCACCCGCTTTGAACCGTATACGCGGTCAACATACAGCGCCTCATTTCCCTCGCGAACTGCAAGGTGCGCTGTCTCTCCGGTGAGCGAGAAGAGATCCTGCAGAAAAGGTCTCGAGGTGTCGCGCAGTCGCCTGCCCGCGTTCTGCGCGAGCTCCCACAATCGCATGCCCAGCTGGTAGCGGCCCTGCTCGTCACGAGAGAGCGCACCCCACTCCTGCAACTCACCAACGATGCGGTGCGTCGTCGAGATCGGCAGCCCAGCGTGCTGAGATATTTGCGAGAGCGAGAGCAGCGGCCCGTGCGCCTCAAACACTTCAAAAATCGCGAGGATGCGCGAGGCCACACTGCGACCAGCGTCATTCGCGCGCACGCCACACCCACAGAGCGCCGACGCCGATGGTGTTGGTTCGCATGTGTGCCATCCCTAGCCGAGCTCGATACGTTCAGCGAAAATATCGACGGAACCAAGTGAAGCGAACCCTCGTGCCATGTGTGCACCGGCCTCCGTGTGGAGGAAGTCATGCACGCGAGACGAACACAGCCTCACCGCGGCAGCTCGGTCAAGCCCGAACCAATCCATGACAGTATCAACGCCGTGCGGGCTCACCCGCCAAACCTTGTCAGCATCTTTCACCACCGCATCATTGATCGACTTGGCGCTCTTCATGCTGTCGTGCGTGAGGATAATGTCAGCCACCTCGTCGATGACGTCGGTCGGATACTCAAGTTCTGCGAGAATCTCCGTCGCGATGCGCGCGCCCTCCCGTTCGTGCCACAGCACGAGTTCGGGGTCGCCGCCGCTCGGGCTAATCGCCTTCAGCACCAGTTCCTCGGGTACCTGCGACCAGCCCGTGTCGTGCAGCAGAATCGCTGGCAGCACGACTTCTGGGCGAGCCCCGTCAATGGTGTCACAGAGCGCCCGCGCGATGCCGTACGCGTAGAGGGTGTGGGCGTCGTTGCTGCGCACACGCAAGAAGTGTTGTGCGCGTGCCCAGATCAACTGATGCTCGGGTGCGAACGCGAAGACGCCCGTCGCCGCTGCGGCGATGAGTTCGGACACATCAGTCCCGTACTGATTTTCGGTGGGATGAAGTTTTGGCAGCATAAGCCGATCTCACACCTCCTCGCGCGTTGGCACCAGCCTAGCTTCCACTCAGCAGAAACGTCACCATTTCGAAAAACAACGACATGCGCAGGTGCCGTCGTTGCCCTCTCGCTCATCATGGACACTCATCGGGGCCTCAAGGCATTCTCATTTCGACCCTCGTGCGCCACCGTCCCATGAGCGGACCCACGATGAGTAGCAGCGACCAGCAGAGCATGCCCCAACCAGCGTCTGCCACGTCGGCGACCGGAATTGAGACCGCAGAGACGGCGATTTTCGAGAGCACATCGAGCCGCGCGACCCAGAAGGTGCCGGGTGGCACATCGTCTTCGACCAACCCGTGCGCTCGGGTACGACACGAGCGCACGGGTTGACTCATTTTGAGGGGTAGAACAGGTTCCTTCGGCTTGAGGCCTCATGGGCTCTGATCTTCTGTATTGGTGCAGGGCTGGCAGGAGTTTCAGAACCGCAGTTTCACACCTGTTCAGTTATTCAGTCGATGGAGCCAGTAGCCAGGTTCGCGGCGCTCGTGCGCGTAAGCAAGGATCAGGACCGCGTCTGGCTCGACGGTGTAGACGATGCGGTACGGATACCCTCGAACAGCTTTGCTGCGGATCAC